>VGTG01000004.1 GCA_016874795.1 Deltaproteobacteria bacterium
CGGGCGCGGGCGCGGGTGCACTCGCGGGCGCGGGCGCAGCTGCACTCGCGGGTGCGGTCGCGGCTGCACTCGCGGGAGCGCCCGCGGCGCTCGGAGCGGCCAGGCTCGGCGACGGCTCTTCGGCGGCGCGCGAGAGCGCCGGGCCGGCGAGAGCGAGGCAAGCCACGAACGGCAGGAGGGTACGGGAAGCTCGGGTCATCCCGTCGATTGTTCCCGCGAAAGACGTTGGTCGCAAGCCGCGGCGCCGTGCGGCTTGACGCCGCTTCGGGCGCGCCGCTAGATCGAACCTCGTGCGTTCCCGGCTCCGCGCCGCCACGGCGCTCCTGCTGCTCGCGCTCGTTCCGGGCCGTGCCCTGGCCCTTCCGGCCGAGGCGGACCGCAACCACGACGGCCGCGTCGTCATCGCCTGCCTCGGCGACTCGAACACCGATCCGAGCTGGCAGCAGGCGATCGACCACGGCTTCCCGGGCGGACGCGGCTGGTGTGAGCAGCTCGGCGAGCGCTTCGACGATCCCCGCGTCGCCGTCGTCAACCTCGGAATCGGTGGGGCGACGGCGATCGACCACGTGCTTCCCGAGTCCCTCGAGGCGCGCGTTCTCTTCGGCGGCGCTTCGCAGCTCGAGTTCGTTCTCGAGAAGGTTCCCGCCGACGTCGTGATCTTCGCGTTCGGCACGAACGACCTCCTGCCCGAGCACGACGCGACGCCTTCGCTCGTCGTCGCGACGTACGAGCGGCTCTGGCGGCGTGCCTCGAGCCGCGGGATGCTGGCCCTCGTCGCGACGACGCCGGGCGTGCTCGAGCACAAGCGCAAGAAAAAGATCCGCCGCAACCAGGAGGGCATCGCCGAGACGAACCGGCTCCTCCGGGAGGCGTTCCCGAGCCGCCATCTCCTCCGCTTCGACGAGATCCTGAGCGACGAGGACTATCTCGACGACCTCCACATGAACGGCTCCGGCCAGCAGAAGCGGGCCGACGAGGCGTACGCGCGCATCATCGACCTCCTCGCGGCGACGCCGGTGAATGCTGGAGTCCGCGCGCTCGAGTGGAAGAACGGCCACTGGATCGAGCCGGAGCCGCGCCAGGTCCCTCCGGCGCAGCGTCCGCCGGTGAAGTCGTTCCGCACGAAGCCGAAGCCTCACGAAGGCGAAGCGTTGACCGCGGAGCGAGACCCCTGGTAGCCACGGCGGAATGAGCTCCAACGCGACCAGCGGACCGTTTCTCCTCGACGCCTCGAGCGAAGTGCGCGCCGACGAGCGCTTCGACCAGGCGAAGCTCGAAGCGTACCTGCGCGCGCGCCTGCCGGAGCTCGAAGGCCCGATGGAGGTGCGCCAGTTCCACGGTGGGCACGCGAACCTGACGTATCACGTGCGCTTCGGCGAGCTGGAGCTCGTCGTGCGACGGCCACCGCTCGGGCCCGTCGCGCCGAAATCGCACGACATGGCGCGGGAGTTCCGGGCGCTCTCGGCGATCGCGCCGCTCCTCCCGTTCGCGCCGAAGCCCTACCTCCTTTGCGAGGATCCCGACGTGATCGGCGCCACGTTCTTCGTGATGGAGCGCCGGAACGGCATCGTCGTCCGACAGAACTGGCCGAAGGCGCTCGGCGACGATCCGTCTCTGCGCCGCCGCATGGGCGAGTCGTTGATCGACGCGCTCGCCGACCTCCACTCGATCGACGCGAGCCGGCCCGAGGTCGGCGCACTGGGCAAGCCCGACGGCTTCGTCGCGCGCCAGGTGAGCGGCTGGTACGGGCGCTGGGAGCGCGCGAAGACGCGCGAGATGCCGGAGATGGACCAGCTCGCGCGCTGGCTGACCGAGCGCATCCCCGAGCCGCAGCGCGTGAGCGTGCTGCACAACGACTACAAGCTCGACAACGCGATGTTCGCGGCGGACGCTTCGGGCCGTCTCGTCGCGGTCTTCGACTGGGACATGACGAGCCTCGGCGACCCGCTCGTCGACCTCGGAACGCTGCTCGGCTACTGGTCCGAGACCGCCGACGTGGCGCCGCGAGGGACGGGCGGCGCCGTGTCGGAGCTTCCGGGCTTCCCGACGCGCGCCGAGATCGCGGAGCGGTACGCGGCGCGGACGGGCGCGGACCTTACGCACCTGCCGTTCTTCGAGACCTTCGCGCTCTTCAAGACCGCGGTCGTGCTCGAGCAGATCTACGTCCGCTTCGTGCGCGGGCAGACGCAGGACGAACGCTTTCGCGCGCTCGGCGACCTCGTGCCGATCCTCGCGCGCACGGCGCAGAAGCTGGTCGGCTGAGCCTTCGGCGCTTCAGGCCGTGGCGCGGTGCGCGGCGGAAGCACCCGCGTGCTTCGCCGCGGCGGCACGGCGGCGCTCGTACGCTTCGCGCACGATGCGGATGTCCTCGAGGTACGGCTCGAGCTCGTCGAGCGTCAGCGCCTGCGGACCGTCGCACAGCGCCTTCGGCGGATCGGGATGGAAGTCGACGAGCACCAGGTTCGCGCCCGCGATCACGCCCTGCGCGGTCGCGTGATGGATGTCGGTCAGGCCGTCCGGCGCGAGATCGCGCCGCCCGACGGAGTGCGACGGATCGATGCACACGGGCAGGCGCGTCAGGCGCTGCACCGCGGGCACGTGCGCGAAGTCGACGAAGTTCCGGTGCGGGTCGCCGAGGTTCGTCTTCATGCCGCGCAGGCAGAGGATGATGCGGCTGTTGCCCTCGCTCGCGACGTACTCGCAGGCGTTCAGCGACTCCTCGAGCGTGATTCCCATTCCGCGCTTGAACAGGACCGGGAAGCGCTGCTGGCGGCCGACGAACTTCAGGAGCTCGAAGTTCTGCGCATTGCGCGTGCCGATCTGCAGCAGGACGCCGGTCGGACTGCCCGCCTGATCGAGCGCGGTGTTGATCTCTTCGATGTGAGACTCGTGCGTGATCTCCATCGCGATGACGCGAATCCCGTACTTGCCGGCGAGCTCGAAGACGTAGGGCAGGCAATCCCTTCCGCGGCCCTGGAAGTCGTACGGGCTCGTGCGCGGCTTGTAGGCGCCCATGCGCGAGGTGGTGATGCCCGCGGCTTTCAGCGCCTGGAACATGCGCTCGACGTGGTCCGGCGTATCGACGGCGCAGAGTCCCGGCAGCACGTGTAGCGATTCCTGGTCGAAGGTGACGCCCTGGTACTGGAAGCCCTCCGCTTCGACCTGACCGTGATGGCGGCCGATGATGCGGTACTTCTCGGACACGCGGACCACCTTCTCGACGGCTTCGATCTCTTCGAACGGCTCCGTCGGCACCGTGGTCGTCGCTCCGATCAAGTAGATCTCGATCAGGGAGCGCGTCGCGCCCTCGATCACGTGCACGCGCGCTTCGATCTTCGGATATCGAGCGGCGACGTCGAGGACGCGCTGGATCTCCGGAGAGTCGCGCCGCACGTCGGGCTTGAGGATCAGGATCACGCCCGAATCGGTAGCAATCCAAGCTTCTGATCGCCAGGTCGGCGGGCTTCAGAACTCCGCGTAGATGAAGCGGATGACGCGGGTCGGACCGAAGATCACACAGAGCGCGATCAGGAGGGCGTAGAAGACGACCATCGCGTTGCTCGTCAGGAAGCGGCGGAGGCTGGAGGGGACTCGGTCCATCGTAGGCTCACGTCAAGAGCAGCATCCGACCGAGGATCGGAAGAGCCTCGTCCAGGTCGACCGCGAAGAGAACCCAACCGACCACGACGGCGTGGAACGTCAGGAGACCGCTCGCGAAACGGACGGCGGGATGGGCGGAGCCCTGCGGCTGCGAGGGGCGGAGACGGGCACGCAGGCGTGTGTACGCGTGATACAGGTTCAAGAGGACGCCATGGTACATGCCCCACACGGCGAAGTGGAAGGCGGAGCCGTGCCACAACCCGCAGAGAGCCATCGCGGCGAAGCGGTTCCAGTTGCTGCGGATCTCGCCGCGGCGATTGCCGCCGAGGGGGATGTAGACGTACTGCAAGATCCAGCCGGTCAGCGTCATGTGCCAGTGGCGCCAGAACTGCGCGATGTTCGTGCGGAAGTAGGGGTAGTCGAAGTTCTCGGGGACGCGGAAGCCGAGAAGCCGCGCGCTCCCGATCGCGATGTCGGAGTAGCCCGAGAAGTCGAAGTAGATCTGTAGCGCGTAGCCGTACGAGGCGAGCCAGAGCTCGACCCACTCGTAGCGATCCGGCTTCGCGAAGACACGTGCACAAAGGGGTGCGAGCTGGTCCGCGACGACCATCTTTTTCGCGAGGCCGATCACGATTCGCGACAGTCCCTCGTGCAGGTCGTCGGGGATCGGCCTGCCCGGCGCGCGAAGCTGCGGCTCGAAGGCCTCGATCCGCTTCAGCGGCCCGGAGACGACGGTCGGAAAGAAGAGAACGAAGAGGGACTCGTCGCGTAGGCCGACGGGTTGGACGCTGCCGCGACCGACCTCGACGAGGTAGTGGATCAGCAGGAAGACGAAGAAAGAGATGCCAAGCGGCGCCTGGAGCCGCGGCGCCGCGAGCGGAAGATCGAATCCGAGAAGATGCGCTCCGCCGACGACACCTTCGGCGAGGAGGCCGAGATACTTGTAGTAGACGAGCGAGCCGACGAGGAGCGTCACCCCGAATCCGAGCCAGCGCCGTGCGTGTGGCTGTCCGGGCTGCACCCGACGCGCGATCGCGTGCACGGCGAGCAGGAGAGGGGCCAGCACCAGCAGGTCGCTCGGGGTGCCCCAGGCGTAGAAGACGATGCTCAGTGCGAGCAGGACCCAAGTGCCTGCCCAACCCGGGACGAGCCAGCTCGCGAAGAGGGCAACCGCGAGGAGGAGTCCGTAGGACCAGCTATTGAGCGTCACCGGCCGACTTGGCGTTCGACGAGGCGGTCCGCTCGTGGATCTGCCACTCGCTCGCGATCAGACGCTTCCAGAAGGCGTCGAGCTTTCGGAGGCCCGCGTTGTTCGCGTGGACCATGTCGTAGAAGTCCTCGGGGGAGAGGAACCTTCGCAGGTCTATGAAACGCGCCCCGTAACGGTCCGCCTCCCCTGCGAGCGTCGCGGCGAGCTCGTCCGAGCGGGCGGGGTCGAAGTAGGTCGACGCAACCGGATCGCGGAACACGGGATTCTCCGGGAAGTACACGAGCACCACCTGCGCGCCCCTGCCACGGTGGAGCTCCATCATCCGGCGAAGGGAAGCGAGCTCCGAGCTCGCGGCGAGGTCCCACGGGAGAGCGCGCTGCTTCTTGTAGACCTTGAGCGTCTTCCCGGCCTTGCGGAGGTAGGTCTCGTAACGGGCAAAGTCGCGCGTCTCGTACCAGCCCTGCCATTCTCGGAACGCTTCGCCCTTCTGGAACTTCGCGGGGAATCGGCGCTGCGGATGAGTCGTTCGCGGCAGCGCCATCGGAGCCATCGGAGCCCGTGCAGCCTCCGCTCGCGCGGGGAACGACGCCGAAAGCCCGTCGATCTCCTGGAGAAGCGCTTCGCGCACGAACTTTCGATAGCGGTAGAGACGCCAGTATCGCTTGACGCCGGCGGAGAGACGCTCCTCGAGCTTGACCCTCGCCTGCGGTCCGATGTCCGCGCCAGGCTCCGCGAAGACCGCCGCCACGGCAGAGGTCGCGTCCTTCTCGGGCGCGAAGTCCCGCAGCGCCGCGCCGTAGACGACGAGCCACGGGTCGAGGTCGCTTGCCGCATGCGCCATGATGCCCGATCCGGTCGCGTCGATGCCGTCGACGCCGAGGTTGTAGAAGGAGCCGGGCTGGCCCCGGCTTCTCATGTCGAGCTGGATCCCCTTCTCGCTCGCGGACATGTGGACGACCGAGCTGCCGACGGCGATCGCAGCGGGTGCGCCTTCGGGGTGCGAGCCGAGTCGACGCGCGATACCCCAGAGGTCGAGGAAGTACTTGTCCCGCGAATCGGCCGGCGGCTCGTAGCGCCAGAACCAACCTACGTCGAAGAGCGCGACATCGATCAGTACGAGGCAGAGAACGACCTTCACCCAGAACCAGACGACCCGGCGAAGCGCGGCAGGCTCCGAAGACCTGGCGGTCGGGGGATGCGACGCGGCGGTGGCTTCGAGCGGATCCACGCGGGTCGCCAGGAAACCACATCGAACCCGAGACACGCAACGCGCGGACGGCCCCTCGGGCGCTGGCGCAAGTGCTAGCGCATCGCCGTCGCCGCGTCGCCTTCTCTGCGCTTTCGACGCCACTCCTCGGCGACGACACGCGACAGCAGCGCCGCCAGCTTCTCGCCGCCGGCCGTGTTCGGATGCACCATGTCGACGAAGTCCTCGGGCGCGAGCGCGCTCCGCAGATCCTCGAAGCGCGCGCCCGCGCGTGCCGCCTCCTCGGCGAGGAGCGCCGCGGTTGCGTCGGAAGCGGCCACGTCGAAATACTCGTTCGCTTCGGGGTTGCGGAAGACCGGGTTCTCCGGGAAATACGCGAGGACGAAGCGCGTTCCGCGCCTCCGATAGAACTCGAGCATCCAGCGAAGCGCCTCGAGCTGCGGGCTCGAGGAAACGTCCCACGGGTGGCTGCGTCGATCCCGGTACGCGCGCGCGACGGCCCCCTTGTTTCGCGTCAGGAGGTAGCGCTCGTAGTCGGCGAAGCTCTGGGTCTCGTACCAGAGGAGCCAGGCCGGAAACGAAGCGGACCGGCGGAAGTTCGTCGGAAAGCGCGCGCCGAGCTCCGCCGTGCGGCCGCGGCCGCGCGAGCCTCGTTCGCCGAGCGAGAGCGACTGCTGCTGCGCTTCCGCCTCCCTGACGACGGAGCTCATCCACTCGCCGGCGTGCTCGAGCAAGGCCGGACGCACGAAGGTCCGGTACTTGTAGAGCTTCCAGTAGTGCTTGACGACGTAGCCGAGCCGGTCGTCGAATCGGCGCGGCCAGATCGTCTCGAGGCCCATCCCCGAGTCCGCGAACAGCGTCTCGATGAGCGAGGTCTTCACGTTCGGCTTGAAGTCGGCGAAGCTCGCTCCGTAGACGACCAGCCAGGGTTCGAGATCCCCGCTCGCGTACGCGAGGACTGCCGCGTCCGTCGTGTCCGTGCCCTCGATCGCGAAGTTGCGAAACGCGCCGCCGCGCACGCCGCGTGCCGCGAGCTTCCGCATCATCATCCCCTCCGGGAGCGCACGGCGCACCGCGGAGTCGCCGAGCGCCAGAATCGGCGGGCCGTCGCCGACGGGGGTCGCCATCCGGCGGGCGAGGTCCCAGAATCCTCGGTTCTGGGCGCGCGGGCCGGCCTGCACGTCCCAGAACCAGCCGACGTCGAACAGCAGGACGTCGAGGACGATCAGGACCAGAGCGACCTTCGTCCAGAACCAGACGACCGAGCCCAAACCTCGCGTCGAAGCCGGTCGAGCCGGCTCGGAGCGCACATCCCGGTCGGCTTCGAGGTTCGTCACGCCTGGCCGAGTGAACCACGGCCCGCCGCGAATGTGCAATGCGTGGCGACTACCGTGCGCGAGTCGACGCGAGGCTGCCGAGGCTCACGTGGTCCCCCGCGTCGACGCCGTGCGCGTCGGTGAATCCGGCCGGGACCTCGAGGACGAAGCGGACCGGCTCGCGGCTCGGCAGGCTTTGCGGCGAGTACGGCTTCGTCCGCTCGTGGATGTTCACGATTCGGCCGTCGTCGGCGATGAAGAGGATGTCGAGCGGGATCTTCGTGTTCAGCATCCAGAACGAGCGAGGTGCGAGGTCCGGGAAGACGAAGAGCATTCCGGTCCCGGGCGCGAGCTCGTCTCGGTACATGAGTCCGAGCTGGCGCGCGTCGGGTGTCGTGGCAAGCTCGATGGCCACCGGCACGGGCTCGCCCGCCTTCGGCTCGAGGATGACCTGACCGCGCGCCTCGGAGCGGCAGCTCGCGAGGAGCGTCGTCCCGACGGCGACGGCGACGAGGAGGGGCGTCGCGGCGCGACGCAGCACACCCGACCGGCGCCGCGGCGAGGGCCGCGACGAGGCCCGCGGGCGCGAGGGCTGCCTCCGCTCAGGCAAGCGAATCGGCAACGATCTCGACCACGTCCTTCACCGGAAGCGTTTCCTCGAGACCTCGCGCCTTGGCGGCGTCGCTGATCATCGTCGTGCAGAAGGGGCAGGCGACCGCGACGGTGTCGGGCTTCGCCTCGAGGAGCTGGCCGAGACGCGTCTCGTTGATGCGCGGCGTGCCGTGCTCCTCTTCCTTCCAGAACTGCCCGCCGCCTGCGCCGCAGCAGAAGGTCCGCCGCCGTGAGGCGTCGACGTCCTCGCGCACCATTCCCGGGATCGCGTCGAGAACGGCGCGCGGCGCCTCGTGGACGTTGTTGTGACGGCCGAGGTAGCAGGGGTCGTGCATCACGAGCCGCTTCTGCAGGAAGTCCTTCTCGAGCTTGATCTTGCCCGAGCCCAGGAGGCCTTCGATGAACTGCGTCGTGTGCACGACGTCGAAGCGGCCGCCGAGGTCCGGGTACTCGTTCTTGATCGTGTTGAAGCAGTGCGGGCACTGCGTGACGATCGTGTCGAACTTGTAGCGGTTCAGCGTCTCGACGTTCATCGAGGCGAGCGTGAAGTAGAGATACTCGTTGCCGAGGCGCCTCGCCGGCTCGCCGGTGCACGACTCCTCGAGGCCGAGGATGCCGAACTTCAGGCCCGCGGCCTTCATGATCTTGACGAAGGCGCGCGACGTCTTCTGGTTGCGCTCGTCGAACGAGCCGGCACAGCCGACCCAGTAGAGCACGTCGACCTTCTCGTCCTCGCCGAGCTCGGCCATCTGCGGCACGTCGAGGCCTTCCGCCCAGTCGGCGCGGCCGTCGGCGGCGAGGCCCCAGGGGTTCGACTGGTTCTCGGTCCCCTTGAAGGAGCGGGCGAGGTCGGCGGGGAACTCGGCGCGCATCAAGACCGTGTTGCGGCGCATGTCGACGATCCGCTGGATGTGCTCGATGCCGACGGGGCAGCCTTCCTCGCACCAGCCGCACGTCGTGCAGCCCCAGATGACGGGCTGGGTCGCGACGTCGTTGATCATGTCGGCGGCGGCGAGCGCGCCGGCCTCGCCGTCGACGGCGACGCCGTTCGTCGCGCCGTTCGCAGCCGCCGTCGCTTCTCCGTCCCCATCGAGCGCCGGATCGCGCGTGAAGCGTGCAAGCTGCGCCTGCAGGAACGAGATGCCGTGCTTCGCGAGGAGATGCTCGCGCTGCTCGATCACGAGGTGCTTCGGATTCAGCGCCTTGTTCGTGTTGACCGTCGGGCAGTTGAGCGTGCAGCGGCCGCACTCGAGGCAGGCCGCCATGTCGAGGAGCTGCTTCCAGCTGTACTCCTCGACCTTCTCGACGCCGAACGTCTCGGCGTTCTCGAAGTCCGCGATCGGCGTCGCGCGGTGGCCCTGGTCGAGCTTCTTGAAGAAGAGGTTCGCCGGCGCGATGAACATGTGCCGGAGCTTCGTCGCCGTCAGGGAGTAGAGGAAGGTGAGAACGATCGCGAGGTGGACGATCCAGATCCAGTAGTGCGTCGCCTCGCCCGTCCCCATCGCGCGGAAGACCGAAGCGAAGGCGATCCCGACGAACGCGAGCCCGTCCGAGCTCCGCGGATCGGCGACCATGCGCGCCGCCTCGAGCAGGAACCCCGTGAAGCCGATCAGGAACAGCATCACGAGCGGAAAGCCGTAGCCCGCTTCGTTCTCGAAGTTGTCGAGCATCTTGCCCGGCTGCACGAGAGCGCGCGGCGGTGCCACGTAGCGGCGGTAGAGGAACACGCACGAGGTGACGACGAGGCCGACCCCGGCGAGGTCCATCATCAGCTTGTAGATCGCGTAGAAGCTGCCGTAGTAGAAGTTCAGCTTCGTATCGGCCTCGACCGTGATCAACGCGGTGCCGAGGAAGAGGATCAGGAACGAGACGAAGAGCACCTGGTGCACGATGCCCGCGGGCTCGCGCACGACGCGTCCCTGGCCGAAGCCTTCGAAGAGCGCGCGCTGCAATCGGACGTCGAGCCGGTCGAAGCGGTCCTCGGGAGCTCCGACGCGGACGATCCGGTACCACCGCCAGAGCGGGTAGACGATCGTCAGGCCCCAGATCGTGAAGAGAACGAACGGGAGGCCGAGAAAGACGTAGTCGAAGAGGCTGGCGAAATGCTCGTGGAAGATCGACGGAGCGTTCCAGAGAACTTCGCGCGTCCCTCCGAGACTCAGGTCTTGCAGCTCCTCCATGCCCCCCCTCGTCGCGAGCGGACGGACCGCCGGAAGACGCGCTTCCGCGTCAGCTCGCCTTCAGCTTCTTCACTTCCTCCGTCATCTCGGGCACGGCCTTGAAGAGATCCGCCACGAGGCCGTAGTCGCTGATGTTGAAGATCGGCGCGTCGCCGTCCTTGTTGATCGCGACGATGACCTTGGAGTCCTTCATGCCGGCGAGGTGCTGGATCGCACCGGAGATCCCCACGGCGATGTACAGCTGCGGGGCGACGACCTTGCCCGTCTGACCGACCTGGAGGTCGTTCGGGACGAAGCCGGCGTCGACGGCCGCACGCGAAGCGCCCATCGCGGCGCCGAGGGCGTCGACGAGGGGCTCGAGGACGACCGTGAAGTTCTCGCCCGACTTGAGGCCGCGGCCGCCCGAGACGACGATCTTCGCGTCCGTGAGCTGCGGGCGATCGCTCTTCGTCTCGGCGAACTCGACGAAGCGCATCTTGCTTTTCGCGTCGGCGGCGAGGGCGACCTTCTCGACCGGCGCGGCAGCGCCTCCCGGCGCGACCGGCGGGTACGCGGTACCGCGCACGGTGATCACCCGGATCGGCGTCGCGATCTGGACCCTCGAGACGACGTTGCCGGCGTACGTCGGGCGCTCGATCGTGCCGTCCGTGCCGATGCTCGTCACGTCGCTCGCCATGCCGGCTTCGAGGAGCTGCGCGACGCGCGGAAAGAAGTCCTTTCCGATCGCGGTCGCGGCCGCGATGATCGTGGTCGCACCTTCGGCCTTCGCGACCTGCGCGACGGCCTGCGCCGCGATGTCGGCGAGGTAGTGCTCGAGGCGCGGATCGTCGACGAGGACGACCTTCGCGACGCCGAGGGTCGCAGCCTCGGCCGCGACGGTGTCGACGCCCTTTCCGAGAACGACGGCGGTGAGGTCGCCACCCGCGGCCTTCGCAGCGGCGACGGCGACGGCCGACGCCTTCTGCATCTTCCCGTGGGCGTGCTCGATGTAGATGAGAGTCTTGCTCATGGAACCGTCTCCTCCGCCCGTCAGATCAGCTTGGCCTCGGTGTGGAGCAGATTCACGAGCTCCTGCACCGTCTCGACCTTCCGGCCCCCTTGGCGCTTGGGCGGCGGCTCGATCTTGACCTGCTTCACCTTCGGCTCGGCGGAGACGCCGGTCTCGGCGAGCGGGACCTCCTTCAGCTCCTTCTTGCGCGCCTTCATGATGCCGGGCAGCGAGGCGTAGCGCGGCTCGTTCAGGCGGAGGTCGGAGGTGATGATGCCGGGCAGGTCGAAGGCGACGGTCTCGAGGCCGCCGTCGACCTCGCGGGTGACGGTGACCGACTTCTTGTCGTCGCCGATCACGACCTTCGAAGCGAACGTCGCCTGCGGCCAGTCGAGCATCGCCGCGAGGAGCTGGCCCGTCTGGTTCGCGTCGTCGTCGATCGCCTGCTTGCCGAGGAAGACGAGGTTCGGGCTCTCCTGCGCGACGAGCTTCGCGAGCACTTCGGCGGCGCGCGCGGGGTCGAGCGGACCGTCGGTCACGACGAGGATCGCGCGGTCGGCGCCCATCGCGAGACCGGTGCGGAGCTGCTCCTGGCACTCCTTGCCGCCGATCGACACGAGCACCACTTCGCCTTCGCCCTGTGCTTCCTTGATCCGGAGGGATTCCTCGAGCGCGATCTCGCAGAACGGGTTGATGACGAACTTCACGTTGTCCGTGACGATGCCCGTTCCGTCGGGCCGCACGGCGATGTTGGTCTGCGGATCGGGGACCCGCTTGATCGGCACGAGGATCTTCACGCCGAGGCTTCCTCCTTATGGAATGGCCCTCCGGGCTCAAGAAACGCTTACGCCGGAGGGTCGAGATTCCCTAGCAAAAGGCCTCTTCGTGTCAATCGACGCGTGACGGCGAGCGCGCGCGGATCGCGATGCCGGCGAGCCGCCCGAGATCATTCGCGTGCGGCGGGCAGCGCCCCCTCGACGCCGCCGAACCAGGGGAGCGTGCGCTTCACGGTCGCGAGCCCGGCGCGCTCGCGACGTTCGCGAAGGAGCCGCGGGAGCGCCTGGCGACGTTCGCGAAGGAGCGAGGGCGCGCCTGGCGACGTTCGCGAAGAAGCCGCGGGAGCGCCTGGCGACGTTCGCGAAGGAGCGAGGGCGCGCCTGGCGACGTTCGCGGACCCCGGTGCCCCGCATCGGGCGTCAGGCGTTGTAGCCGAGGCGGCTCGAGAGGTCCTTGCCGGCGCGAAGAGCGATCGGCGCAACCTCGCGCTCGATGCGATCGGGCGTCAGGCGATACTCCGGCGCGATGATCGAGAGGCTGCCGACGACGGTGCGCGTGTAGTCGCGGATCGGCACCGCGATCGAGCCGAGGTCGGGAAGGTACTCGCCGGAGTCGAGTGCGTAGCCGCGGTCGGCGACCGCGCGCAGGTCGGCGATCAGCTCGACGCGCCGGGTGATCGTGCGATCGGTGTGCTTTGCGAGGCTCTCGGGAAGCGAGGTCTTGATGACCTCCTCCGACTCGAACGCCAGATGCACCTTGCCGGCCGCCGTGCAGTGCAGCGGCAGCGCCTGTCCCAGCAGAGACACCGTTCGAACGGGCTGATCGGATTCGACCGCCTGCACCGGCACGACCGCACCGCGACGCAGCTGACTGAGGTAGATCGTTTCGCCGCAGTTCTTCGCGACCCGCTCCATGATCGGCTGGGCCTGGCGGAGGAGTCCCATCTGCCCGAGGTAGGTGTGACCGAGCTGCAAGCATCGGATGCCGAGCCGGTAGTTCTCGGTCGCCTTGTTCTGCTCGATGTAGCCGCGCGACTCGAGCGTCGCGAGAAGCCGGAAGACGTTGTTCTTGTGGAGCTTGAGGCGCTTCGAGAGGTCGGTGACGCCGAGCTCGTCGACCTCGCCGTTGAACTGCTCGAGGACGTCGAGCGCGTGTGAAACGGACTGGATGACGTAGTTGGTTTTCTCTCGGCGAACCATGTTAGGAGCCCCGGAGGAGGGTAGCCCGATCCTCCAAAAAGCTGTTTTAACCTAGGCTCGACCGCGCGCCATGTCAATCCAGAGCCTGCGGTATCCGAAGCGGGTTGTTTTAAAATCGCGAGAATCGACGCGGAGGTAGGGGCATGGAGAGCCGCTCGGAAGAGGTCCGGATCGAGGGGAAGGACGGCCCGATGGGGGCGCATCTCGCCCTTCCGGCAGGGCAGGGACCGTTTCCCGCCGTGATCGTCGCGATGGAAGCCTTCGGCTTGAACGATCACATCCGCTCGGTCGCGGACCGGATCGCGAACGAGGGATACGTCGCGATCGCGCCCGACTTCTATCATCGTTCGAGCGACCGCGTCGCGAGCTACTCGGACCTCCCGAAGGCAATCGGCCTGATGCGCGAGCTCAGCGACGAGCGGATCCTCGCGGACGTCGACGCGGTCCTCGGGCTCCTGCGCAGGCGCTCCGACGTTCGCGGCGACCGGATCGGCATCACGGGCTTCTGCATGGGCGGCCGCGTGTCGTTCCTCACCGCCTGCGAGCGCGACGTCGCCGCTTCGGCGCCGTTCTACGGCGGCGGGATCGGCGGGCTGCTCGACCATGCGGAGCGGATTTCCGCACCGATGGTCCTCTTCTTCGGCGAGAAGGACGGCTTCATTCCCCTCGCCGAAGTCGATCGCGTGCAGGCGCGCCTCGCGGAGCTCGGGAAGGATGCGGAGGTGATCGTGTATCCCGGCGCGGACCACGGCTTCTTCTGCGACGAGCGTCCGTCATACCAGGCCGCGGCCGCCGCCGACGCGTGGACAAGGCTTCTCGCTCTCTTCGCGAAGACTCTTCGGAAGTGAGCGCTCGCTCCCGGACGAGCGCGCCTCCTTCGAGCTGGGTGTTGGCGTGCGAGCACGCTTCGTGCTCGCTGCCGCGCGTGTACGGAACGCTCGGGATCCCGCGTGCCGATCTCCGCGACCACATCGGTTGGGACGTCGGCGCCGCGGCGGTGATGGGCGAGGCCGCGCGCCGGCTCGGCGCGCCGTGCGTCGCTTCGCGCTGGTCGCGGCTCCTGATCGACTGCAATCGCGACGCGGCGGACCCGTCGCTCATCGTTGCACGGAGCGACGGCCGGGAGATCCCCGGGAACGCTCGGCTGACGCGTCGGGAGCGCGAGCGTCGCCTCGCCGAGTACTACGCGCCGTATCACGAGGCCGTGGATCGGGCGATTCGCCGCGCGCTCGCACGCGGCGATGACGTGCGACTCCTCTCGGTGCACAGCTTCACGCCGTGCCTGCAGGACGGGCGTCCGCGCCCGTTCGACATCGGTGTGCTCTACGACCGCCACGTGCCGCTCGCACGCCGTCTCGGCAGCGCGCTTCGCAAGATCGGCTACACGATCCGCTACAACGAGCCGTACTCGGGCCTCGCGGGGCTGATCTACAGCGCGCGCCGCCACGGCGACGGGAACGGCATCCCGTACGTCGAGCTCGAGATCAACAACGGCCTCCTGCGCGACACCGCCGGAACGAAGCGCCTCGGCCGAGACGTCGCCAAAGCCCTGCAGTCGATCGCAGCACGACCCTCCGCGCGCAGCGCGGCCGAGCGAACGCGAGCGGGGTGAGGAGGCGCAGCTCAGGCTTTGCCGCGTGGAGGAGAGGGCGGCGCCCCTCTATTCATACTGATAGACGGTGACGTCGATCTCCGTCTCGCCCGCGATGCCCTTCTCGTCCTTGCAGTTCAGGACGACGATGAAGTCGCCTTCCTTCTTGTACTCGTGGCGCGGGTTCAGCTCGGTCGACTTGGGAGAGCCGTCGCCGAAGTCCCACTCGCACGTGTGCTTCCCGGTCTGGTCCTCGACGATCGAGGTGAACGAGACGAGGAGCGGCGGCGTGCCCTCGTCCGGCTCCGCCTCGGCGTCGACGTAGAGCTCGTCGACGATGAGCGGGATGGCGCTCGCCTTCGCGGCCGGCGCGACCTTGCCTTCCTGATCCGCGGGCGCCGCGGCGGGAGGCGGCTGTCCGGGCTGCGACGCCGGTGCCGCAGGGGCGGTCTCCGGCGCGGATGCCGGCTCGTCCGACGGCGTGCACCCCAGGACGAGAAGTGCCGTGCCGGCGGCGGTGAGGGTCCTACACCATCTGCTCTGTGAGCTCATGCTTCCTCCTCCGCGGTCTCGAGCGGCGCGGTCCGATCGACCCGCGCTCGCGAGGCGAGATCTACCACCGCCCCCGAGCCTTGGAAACAGAAAGTCCGTTCGTGTTAGTCGCTCGTGCATGCGTCTGGTGCTCTTCGGTCAAGCCGCCTTCGGTCAACGCGTCCTCGCCGGACTGCGCGATGCCGGACACGAGATCGCGCTCGTCTACGCGCCGACGGAGGCCGATCCGCTCGGCCAGGAGGCGACGAAGGCCGGCGTCCCGCTCCGCACGCCGAAGAGCTACAAGACGCCCGAGGTCGCCGCGGAGGTTTCCGGCGCCGCCGCGGATCTCGGCGTCCTCGCGTTCGTCACGAAGATCATTCCGCAGACGGTGATCGATGCGCCGCGGCTCGGGTCGATCTGCTTCCATCCGTCCCTCCTGCCGAAGTACCGCGGTGGCAATGCGCTCGCGTGGCAGCTGATTCGCGGCGAGACGCGCGGCGGCTTCACCGTGTTCTGGACGGATCCCGGCATCGACACGGGACCGATCCTGCTGCAGCGCGAGGTCGCGATCGCGCCGGAGGACACCGCCGGCTCGCTCTACTTCGACAAGATCTTCGAGGCCGGCATCGCGGGCATGGTCGATTCGGTGAACCTGATCGCCGCCGGGAAGGCGCCGCGTGAAGCGCAGGACGAATCGCAGGCTTCGTACGATCCGCTGTGCACCGACGAGCACGCGGCGATCCGCTTCGGCGCGCCGGCAAGGGCGGTCTACGACCTGATCCGGGGCTGCGATCCGCAGCCGGGCGCGCATGCTCTCTGGAACGGAGAGGTTCTGCGCTTCTATGGACCGAAGCGCGTCGAGCGCGGTGCGGCGGACGCGGGCCAGCTGCCGGGAACGGTGCTCTCGATCGGCGCGAAGGAGATCGTCCTCGCCGCGGGCACGGGTGCGGAGGCGGGCGCGATCGCCGTCGGCCGCGTCCGTATCGGCAAGGACAAGCTCGCCGCGGGCGAGGCGGCCGAGCGGGCGGGGATCGCTCCGGGCTCCGTCCTCGGGGACGGCGCCGTCTCTCCGCGCTGAGCCCACGCCCCCCTTTTCTCTTGCCCGCTCCTGCGCGAGGCATTATCTTTCAAGCGCTCTCCCGACCGCGTCGGGCCAGGTGATCGAGGTTCCTGCCGAGGGCGACGAAACGCGTCGACCCGAGGTTGGAGGTCGGTGGCTCCCGGGGTTCGGGGGGACGCAGACATACCGCTGGGATCCAGATGGCCCGCCGACCCGAAGGGCGGCGGAAGGCTGGACCGGGACGGAGAAACGGCGCCGCTTCATGCGCCTCGACCCTCGAGGCCGTTGCGCGTCCGGGTGAACGCACACCGCTCACCGACTTCCGCCACCGGTCCGGGAGGTCTCGATCGTGAGCGCGAAAGTCACAGCCCCGGACATTCTGGTTGCGAAGCAGACGGGTCGTCGCCTGACGATGGTGACGGCCTACGACCGCACGTTTGCGAGCCTGCTCGATCGCGCAGGAGTCGACATCCTGCTCGTCGGCGACAGCCTCGCGATGGTCGTGCAGGGCGAGAGCTCGACGCTGCCGGTCACGCTCGACGAGATGGCGTATCACACGCGGCTCGTCGCCCGCGCGAGGCCGCGCGCTCTCGTTCTCGGCGATCTGCCGTTCGGCTCCTACCTGACCCGCCGTGACGCGCTCGAGAGCGCCGCGAAGCTGATCAAGGCCGGAGCCGAGGCGGTGAAGCTCGAGGGCGGTCTCAACCAGGCCGAGACGATCCGCGCTCTCGTGCAGGCGGAGATCCCCGTGATCGGCCACATTGGCTTGACGCCGCAGGCGGTGCACCGCATGGGCGGCCACCGGGTGCAGGGGCGCGATCACGCGACGCGCCAGCGCGTCCTCGACGACGCGCGCGCGGTCGCCGAGGCAGGCGCCTTCGCGATGGTGATCGAGGGCGTGCCGCTCGATCTCGCACGGCAGATCACCGAGACGGTCGCGATCCCGACGATCGGCATCGGCGCAGGTCCGCACTGCGGCGGCCAGGTGCTCGTGATGCACGACCTCCTCGGCATCGAGACGGGCGAGCGCACGCCGCCGCGCTTCGTGCGCCGCTACGCGAGCCTCGGCTCGCAGGTGACTTCCGCGGTCGCCGCGTTCGCCGACGACGTGCGGAGCGGCCGCTTCCCGAGCGACGACGAGTGCTACCACGTGAAGGGCAGCGCCGAGCGCGCCGCTCCCCGCATGGTCGAGGTCTCATCGATCGACGAGATGCGCGGCTGGTCGGAACGCCAGCGCGCCGCGGGACTCCGCGTCGGGTTCGTACCGACGATGGGCTACCTGCACGAGGGCCACCTTTCGCTCGTGCGCGCCGCGCGCGAGCGCTGCGATCGGGTCGTCGTGTCGATCTTCGTCAACCCGATCCAGTTCGACCGCGAGGACGACCTCGTCTCGTACCCGCGCGACCTCGAGCGCGACCGCCGTCTCCTCGCCGAGGCGGGGGTCGACGTGCTCTTCGTCCCGGGTCCGCGGGAAATGTACCCGGACGACTTCGTCACGACGGTCGACGTCGAGCGCCTGACGACCGACCTCTGTGGCGCGCATCGTCCCGGCCACTTCCGCGGCGTCACGACGGTCGTCGCGAAGCTCTTTCACGCGGTGCGACCCGACGTCGCGGTCTTCGGACAGAAGGACTGGCAGCAGGTCGCAGTCGTCCGCCGCATGGCGCGTGACCTCGACTTCGGGATCGAGGTCGTCGCGGGTCCGACCGTGCGCGAAGGCGACGGGCTCGCGCTCTCGAGCCGGAACGCCCGCCTCTCGGGACCGGCGCGGGCCGCGGCGATCGCGGTTCCGACGGCGCTCGACGCGGCACGGCTCGCCGTCGCCGACGGAGCGCGCACCGCGGCCGAGATCGACGAGGCGATCCGCCGCTCGCTCGCGAGCGAGCCGGCGGCGAAGCTCGAGTACGCCCGCGTCGTCGATCCCGACTCGCTCGAAGCGGTCGACTTCGTGCGCGGCCCGGTCCAGCTCGCGGTCGCGATCTGGGTCGGCGGCGTGCGGCTGATCGACAACGTCCGCATCGATCCGGCGGAGGGTAGCCCGGAGCCGATCGCGCGGGCTCTTCCGACGCTTTCCGACGCGACGGCTTCGACCGATCCGCAGACTCCGGCTGCGCTTCTCGCGAAGCCCGAGAGCCGTTGAGGAGGTCCCCGTGAAAAAGGGAACGATGCCGATGCGCAAGGTGCTGCAGGGCAAGATCCACCGCGCCACGATCACGGGTGCGGACCTCCACTACGAGGGCTCGATCACCGTCGACAAGCGGCTGATGGACGCCTCCGGTCTCCTCGAGTGGGAGGCGGTGCACGTGTGGAACGTCACGAACGGCGAGCGCTTCGAGACCTACGTGCTCGAGGGCGAGCGCGACTCGGGCGTGGTCTGCGTGAACGGAGCCGCAGCGCACAAGGTCTCGGTCGGCGACCTGATCATCATCGGGTCGTTCACCTGGGTCGACGACGACGCGGCGCGCGTGCACGAGCCGAACATCGTGCTCGTGGACGAGCGGAATCGGATCAAGTATCTTAGCGCGAACGCAGCGGAGAAGGCGACGGCGGCCTGAAGCCCGCCGGACGCCTGTGGAGGCGTCGATGGCGGGTTCCGCTCCACCGGAGCTGACGGCGGCGTTCGATCGCTGGCTCGCGGTCCAGCGCGAAGCGGTCGAGCTCGTCCAGAAGGCCGATCATCCCGGCACGCCCGAGGATTGGGCGGAGGGCTTTCGCTGGGTCACGCGCATCGCGAGCCTGGCGCTCGACTACGTGGTCGAGAAGGGCGACCCGCTGAAGCCCGTCCTCTTCCACGCGCAGGACGAGTACCGGAAGCTCCTCGTCGACAACCCGGACGTGAGCTACTGGTTCGCGGTTCTCGATCCGAAGGAGACGTACCGACTCACCGGCACGCGCGGCGAGGCGCCGTACCTCGGCTTCACGATCGGCACGAACGTCTTCAAGCCGAGCCAGGGCGGCCGTACCGGCACGCTCGGGCAGAGCTACATCGATCAGTTCGAGGTCGACGAGAATGGCGACTTCGAGATCATCCTCTCCGCGAAGCGGCACGAGGGGAACTGGATCGAGCTCCCGGAGGGCACGCAGCACCTCGCGGTGCGCGAGACGTTCCACGACAAGCAGAAGCAGAAGCACTCGACGATGAAGCTCGAGCGCGTCGGCGGAGCGATCGTGAGGCCGCTCGCGCCCGCGGAGCTCGCGCAGCAGCTCGACGACGCGGGCGTCTACCTGATGTTCGTCGTGCGGACGGGAATCCTGATGTGGGCGGGCGCGGGCCAGCGCCGGAACCAGCTCACCGGCGCTTCCGGCGCGCGTCATGTGAAGGCGCAGGACGACCAGATCCGGAGCCACTCGGACACCGACATGGTCTACATGGGCACGCGCTTCGAGCTCGCGGAGGGCGAGGCGCTGGTGATCGACGTCGCGCCGCCGCCGTACCCGTTCGTCTACTGGGGGCTCGTCGTCGTGAACCCGTGGATGGAGTCGTACGACTACCGCCACCTGTCGGTGAACACGAACGATCGCCAGGCGAAGAAGAACGCGGACGGCTCGTGGACGCTCGTGCTGTCGCCGGAGGATCCGAGCAAGCCGAACTGGCTCGACACCGCAGGACGGCGCGAGGGGTTCCTCCTGCTCCGCTGGGTGCTCGCGGGCGACGCGCCGCCGACGCCGAAGTGCACGCTCGTGCCGATCGCGTCGCTGCGCGGCTGAACCGCTCGCTCAGACCTCCGACGGGACGCCGTAGCGCTCCTGGTACTTGACGTGGCGCGCGCGCTCGGTCGCGAGATCGAGCCCCGTGTCCGCGAAGCTGTACTCGTGGACGCCGCGCTGGCTTCGCGGCCGCGAAGCGAGCCGCTCGCGGAGGCGCTCCTCGAAATCGTTCCGGAACGGGATCCCGAAGTGCCCGTAGATCCCGCGGACGCTCTCCAGCGGGTTCGCGACGAGGTCGGCATAGCGCACGTCGAGGATCTGCTCGTTCGGCACGGCGCCGTCGTCGCGGAGCTTCGCCATGTGGGCGAGCTGGTACTTGAAGCCGAGCCCCATCGACTGGACGATGCCGTCGTAGTCGACCCGGTCGCTTCGCATCCAGCGGATCGTCGCCATCAGGTTCGAGATCGAGCCGAGCTGGCGCAGCGGATCGCGATGCGTGATCACGACGCGTGCGTCCGGATACGTCGCGAAGAGAAGCGGCAGGTTGTGCAGGTGGCTCGGTGCCTTCAGCGCCCAGCGCTCCCCGCGATGACGCGACTGCAGGAGCTGCAGCAGGCGACGGTGATAGTCGTACGCCGGCTTCTGATCCGTCGTGATCGTCCACGTCATGTACGACGGCACGTCGAAGTTGCCGACGAACATGTCCGTCGCGAGCTGGTGCGCGAGGAGGTAGATGCACTCGCTCGCGAGGCCGCCGCCGACTTCCTGCATCGAGGGGAGGGACGGTATGACCTCGTCCATCAGAGAGACCTCGCGGTGCGCCGCGAGGATGCGCGGATCGGTGTCGTACGTCGACGGCTCCGGCGGCGGGACCGAGTACATCATCTCCCAGTAGGTCGGCGCGCGCGACGTCGGATCGCAGGCGAGGAGGTCGTGGAGAAAGGTCGTGCCGGAGCGGCCGAGGCCGGTCACCACGAGCGGCGCTTCGATGCGCTCCCTCTCGACCTCGGGATGCCGCTTCCAGTGGTCCTCGATCCGGAGGCGGTTCTCGAGGATGCGCTGCGTCTCGAGGCGCGCGAGGAGCCGGCCGATCAGGTTCAGCCGCGCCTCCTCCTCGAGCGCAAGGAGGAAGATGCGGAGCGGCTCGCGGAACCAGTCGTCGCCGAAGTCGTCGAGACCCGTCGCTTCCCGAGCGGAGCGGAGGAGCGTCTCCTCGTCGAGCGGAGCGAGCGCGCGCCCGCCGTCGCCGAGGCTCTCGCCGAGCACGTTCAGACGGTCGACCCACGAGGCTCTCTCCGGTGGCGTCCAGGGCATGCGACGGTCTCGCGCGCTTCGTCGCAGGCGTCAAGTGACGCGCGCCGTCGCGCTGTGTGTGCTAGGCCGGTCCGCCATGGCGGAGGACGGCGGCGAGAAGCTCATCGCGCAGAACCGGAAGGCGCGCCACGAGTACTTCATCGACGAGCGGTTCGAGGCCGGCATCGTGCTGACCGGACCCGAGGTGAAGTCGCTGCGCGACGGCCAGGTGAACCTCCGCGACTCGTACGCGCGCGTGACGAAGGACGGGGAGATGGTCCTCGTCGGCGTGCACATCTCACCTTACGGCCACGCCGCGCGAGAAGAGCTCGATCCCGATCGGGCGCGGAAGCTCCTTCTTCACCGTCGTGAAATCGACCGGCTCGCCGGGAAGGTACGCGAGCGCGGCTTCACGCTCATTCCGACGCGGCTCTACTGGAAGGGCGGCCGCGCCAAGGTCGAGATCGGTCTCGCGCGCGGCAAGGAGCACCGCGACAAGCGCGAGGACCTGCGGAAAGCCGAGCAGCGGCGCGAGATCGATCGCGCGATGAAGTCGCGGCGGCGCGGTTAGCGGGCGCGCGGCCCCCGGTTCGTCGCGCGCTGCACCGGCTCGACGAAAGAGCGGTCGGCGCGTCCGAGCCTCCCGGGCTCGGGCGCGCCTCCCCGCGCTCCGTCCCCGAAGCGCCCAGCCACCCCTCATCTCAAACCGCGTAGGGTCTATCGGCACGCCCCGCGGGAGCTTTAGCCGCCGCCGTAGTCGACCGTTCGATTTCCGCGGGGCATAGTCCCGTCGTGAGGTGGAATCGCTGATGGATCCGGCTGCCGCCGATCGCGGTCGCGGGATGCGCATCGCCTGGCGGTTCCTGCTCCCGGCGGTCGCGGCCGTTCTCGGCACGCTGCTCGTCGCCGTCCCCTGGCTCGTCTGGACGCTCGACCAGGAGCAGATCGCCGCGCTCGTCGCGCGACTCGACGGCGAGGCACGCGAGGCCGGGGCCGTCCTGCCGTGGCAGTCGGGGCCCGATCTCGACCGGGCCGCCGCGGTCGTGAGCAAGCGTCTCGGAGCGAGGATCACGGTCATCGCGCCCGACGGCAAGGTGCTCGGAGAATCGACGCCGCACGAGACTTCGCTCGAGAGCCACGTGAACCGACCCGAGGTGCAGGACGCCTTGACGAGCGGCGGGGGCAACGTCGTGCGGTGGAGCGACACGATCGACCGCCGGCTTCTCTACGTCGCGCAGCTCGACGAGCGCGACGGGGAGCGGCGCGTGATCCGCATCGCCGTCCCGATCGGCTCCGTCTCGGAGCACCTGCTGCGTCTGCGCGCTCCGATGACCATGGCGCTCGCGGCTGCGATCGCTCTCGGTCTCGGCGTCGCCTGGCTCGTGTCGAGCGCCATGCGTCGCCGCGTGCAGCGGATGGTCGACTTCGCCGCGGCGCTCGCTGCCGGCGCACCCGCGCCGCAGATGGCGACCGAACGCACCGACGAGCTCGGCCTCCTCGAGGCGCAGCTCGCGGAGATGGCGAGCACGATCCAGGTCGCGCTCGCGACGATGCGTGTCGAGCGCGAGCGGCTCGAGGCGATCCTGAGCGGCATGGTCGAGGGCGTGCTCGTCACCGATCTCGACGGCCGCGTCGTGCTGCTGAACGCACGCGCGCGCGAGCTGCTCGCCGTTCCGGCGAGCGTCGAGGCTTCGGGCCGCCCGCTGATCGATTTCGTCCGCGATCCGGCCTTCGCCGAGATTCCGCGGCTGCTGCGTACCGGGGACGGGGTCGTCTCGCGAGAGGTGTCGCTGAGCATGCCGGGGGAGGGTGGCCGCTGGCTGCAGGTGAACGGCGCGCGGCTCCGAGGGGCCGCGGGCGTGCCCTTCGGCCTCGTTCTCGTGCTGCACGACGTCTCCGAGCTGCGTCGTCTCGAGACGGTTCGGCGCGACTTCATCGCGAACGTCTCGCACGAGCTCCGGACGCCGCTGACCGCGATCAAGGGCTACGCGGAGATGCTGCTCGGTCCGGCGGGCGAGAAGCGGGACACGGCTCTCCGCTACCTCGAGATCATCGACCGGCATTCCGAGCGCCTCGGCCGGCTGATCGACGATCTGTTCGCGCTCTCCGACCTGGAGTTCGGTCGCGCTCCGCTGCGACGGCGCGCCGTCGCCGTGAGCCCGGCGATCGTCGACGTCGTGCAGATCCTGGGAGAGCGCGCCTCGCAGGGGGGCCTGACGTTGAGCACGGAGATCTCGGAGGGACTTCCGCTCGTGCAGGCGGATCCGGATCGGCTGCGCCAGGTGCTGATCAACCTCGTCGACAACGCCGTCAAGTACACTCCGGAGGGCGGACGCGTCACGATCTCCGCCCGACCAACGAAGCTCGGAAGCGGCGACGCCGTGGAGCTCGCTGTCGCCGATACGGGCATCGGGATCCCGAGCCAGGACCTGCCGCGGCTGACCGAGCGGTTCTTCCGCGTCGACAAGACGCGCTCGCGCGATCTCGGCGGAACGGGTCTCGGTCTCGCGATCGTGAAGCACATCGTGCAGGGACACGGCGGGCGCCTCGCGATCGAAAGCACGCTCGGGCGCGGAACGACGGTGATCGTCACGCTCCCCGCGACGGCGCCGCCGACGCCGTCCACTGCCACTGCTGCGCCCGGCGCGTGAGCTTGCCTTTCTGGTGGCGCGTCGATAGAAGCCGCGCGAGATGTTGCGTCGATTCCTTCCGCGGGAAGAAGATTTCTTCGGCCTCTTCGAGCGCCATGCCGCGCTCACGGTCGAGGGTGCAAGAGAGATGCAGCGCCTGGTCCAGGGCGGTCAGAACGCCAGGGTCCTCGCCGCTCGGATCAAGGAGCACGAGCACGAGGCCGACGTGCTCACGCACGCCTGCGTGGAGCGCCTTCACAAGACGTTCATCACCCCGTTCGACCGCGACGACATCCACCGGCTGATCACGCGCATGGACGACGTGATGGACTACGTCGAGTCGGCCGCGATCTCGGTGATGCTGTACGAGCTCGTCGAGATGACCGAGCCCGCCCGTCAGCTCGCGGACGTCCTCGTGCGCTCGACGGAGTCGGTGGCGATTGCCGTCGGCGGGCTGAAGTCGATCAAGCAGTCGGAGTCGATCCTGCAGGCGTGCATCGAGGTGAACCGCCTGGAGAACGAGGGGGACGAGATCCTTCGGGCGGCGCTCGCGGACCTGTTCCGCGGGGCGACGGATCCGCTGCTCGTGCTGAAGTGGAAAGAGGTCTACGAGGCGCTCGAGACCGCGACGGACCGCTGCGAGGACGTCGCGAACATCATCGAGGGTGTCGTCCTCGAGCACGCCTGATCCATGGAGCTCATCGTCGCCGCCGTCGTCGTGGTGGCGCTCGTCTTCGACTTCGTCAACGGCTTCCACGACGCCGCCAACTCGATCGCGACCGTCGTTTCGACGCGCGTCCTGTCGCCGAAGTACGCGGTGATCTGGGCGGCGTTCTTCAACTTCATCGCGTTCCTGGTCTTCGAGACGCACGTCGCGACGACGATCGGCAGCGGCGTCGTCGACCAGGGTGTGATCGACACACCGGTCGTGTTCGCGGCGCTCTTCGGGGCGATCGCGTGGGACCTGATCACGTGGTGGTTCGGGATCCCGTCGAGCTCGTCGCATGCTCTGATCGGCGGGCTCGCCGGCGCGGCGGTCGCGAAGTCGGGCGCGGACGTGCTGCACGCGGACGGGCTCACGAAGATCGGCTTCTCGATCGTGCTTTCGCCGATGGTCGGGCTGACGCTCGGCTTCATCTTGATGGTGGCGGTCTTCTGGATCTTCCGGCGTTCCACGCCTTCGCGTGTCGACGGGCTCTTCCGGCACGGACAGCTCCTGTCCGCGGCGCTTTACAGCCTGGGCCACGGCGGCAACGACGCGCAGAAGACGATGGGCATCATCGCGGTGCTGCTCTACGCGAACGGGTTTCTCGGGGACACGTTCCACGTGCCGCTCTGGGTGGTGCTCGCGTGTCACGCGGCGATGGGGCTCGGGACGCTGTCCGGCGGATGGCGGATCGTACGGACGATGGGGCTCCGGATCACGAAGCTGAAGCCGGTCGGCGGCTTCTGCGCGGAGACGGGTGGGGCGATCACGCTTTTCCTCGCGACCCACCTGGGTATCCCCGTGTCGACCACGCACACGATCACCGGGGCGATCGTCGGGGTCGGGTCGGTGACCAGCGCCTCGGCGGTGCGGTGGGGGGTCGCCGGGAGGATCGTCTGGGCGTGGATCCTGACGATCCCGTGCTCGGCGTTCATCTCGGCCGCGACCTGGGCGATTTTTCACTGAGTGGACGGGGGAGGGGAGCCGCTCCTCCACGGCGGTCGAACCGGGGCCCTTTCGAGGCCCGAGGATCGTGTTTATACTCGGAGGGTCGCTGATGGGGGCGACCAGGTTTCGACGGAGGTTATGAGGTCGAGGGCTGCACGCCGAGGATCCCGGTTGGCCTCGTTAATCATCCGGGGCTGCAAACTAACTGCAGACAATTTCTACCACCTCCAGGCGGCTTAGTTCCGCCCGGCGCTCGCCCGGTCCTCTCCCGAGGGGCTGAAGCGAGTGTCATTTAATCGGGATCGGAGTCGCGCCCCTGCCAGGGAGCGCGCCTCTTAAACTTTCCTGGCTGGCTGCAGCGGACCCCGCTCACGGGGGCCAAAGCGGCGAGATCAAATCGTGAGCTAAGCGTGTAGTGGCTTTCGGTCGAGTGCCTTCGGACGGGGGTTCGATTCCCCCCGCCTCCAGTGTTGCGACCAGTTCGAACCTGCTTCCGAGGTCGGCCTGGTCGAGAAGGTCGAGAACCTCGAGAGAGGTGTCGGCCTGGTAGTACGGCTTCCCGACCTCCGGCCGCAGCGGCCGGAGGCGGATCGGGCCGAGAACGCGGCGCAGGACGAGGGCGGACCGAGAGGTGTTCCGGTTCAGGACCTCGGCGAACGGTCGCAGGCGATCCGCGATCCATTCGATCGGGGGTGCCTGGAACACGGCTTCGACGGTCGCTTCGAGAGCACCGACCTCGATCCGCAACCGATCGACTTCGCGCTCGGCTTCTTCCAGCGCCTGTCCAAGCGCACGCGTGCCCTTGCCGTCGGCGATGAACTCGATGAAGTTGGCGACGCGCCGCCGCTCGACGTCGAGCTTGCCGCGGGTGAGCTTGAGCGTTTCCGGCACGTCCGCATGCAGTCGCTTCACTTCCACTTCCACGCGGTCCAAAACGTAGCGGATCGACGCGGAGTCGGAGATGTGCTCGCGGATGGCGGCGAGGACGCACTTCTCCGCGACGCTTCGCCGGACGAGGAGCTTGTTCTCGCAGGCCGCCTTCGAGGCTCCGAGGCATCCGTAATGTCCGCCGCTCTTGCCACTCACCTGCGCCATCGACTTTCCGCAGCTCCCGCACCGGAGGAGTCCGGCGAGCAGGTGAGGCGGATTCGTCTCGACGTAGCTCCGCTGACGCCCCGCCGCTCCCTTCGGCCCCCGACGAACCGGCCACACGCGGCCGACCTCCTGCCAGCGCTTCGTGACCCGCTGCCAGCAATCCTCGGAGACGAGGCGGAGGTCTTCGTCCTGCCGGACGTCCCATTCGTTTTCGGGCTTGGGCACTCGACGCTTGCGGCCGGTGAGCGGGTCGCGGCGGGTTTCGGTTCGATTCCAGATCCAGCGCCCGCTGTACTTCTGGTTCTTGAGGACCCGGCTGACCGTGGACGGCGACCACCTCTTCCACAGACCCTTCCGTCCGGGAACACCACGAGCATTGAGGTCGGCGACGATCGCTTTGATCGAGACGCCCGCGGCGAAGTCGCCGAAGATCTTCCGCACGACCTCCGCTTGCGCCGGATAGGGCTTCATCCGGTAGCCCTCCGGCCGAGGCCGGCCGCGAAGGACGCGGTCTCACGCCTGGTCGGGCGGATGAGCGAAGACTTCGAGTCCTGGCGGACGCGGGATCTGGCGAACGAAGGAATCGTCTACTTGTTCATGGACGGGTGGTACCCGAAGGTTCGCATCGGCAAGCGGCGGGCACGTGTTCCGGTGCTCGTGACCCTTGGCGTTCGCAGCGACGGCGAGAAGGTCGTGCTGGACATGCGGATAGCGGGTGACGAGACCACGGCTGCTTGGGGGGAGGTGGTGGCCGACCTGGCGAAGCGCAAGCTGGGAGGGCCGATCCTCGCGGTGATTGACGGGAATCCCGGGCTGGCGGAGGCGCTGCGGGGGGAGTGGCGGAAGATCGAGATCCAGCGATGCACCGTTCACAAGTTGCGCAACCTTGAGGCGAAAGCGCCTGCATCGCTGCGCGAGGAGCTTCGCGAGGACTACCGGCGGATGATCTACGGCAAGACGGCCACCGATGTCGAGAATGCGCGGGGCCCGTTCGTGAAGAAGTGGAAGCTCCGTTGTCCTGCAGTGGTGAGAAGCTTCGAGGAGGCGGGGGACGACCTCTTCACCTTCCTGCGCTTCCCGAAGACCCAATGGCGAGCCTTGCGGACGACGAATGCACTTGAGCGGATCAACGAGGATTTCCGCCCCCGGACGAAGACGCAGGCAAGCCTGCCGAACGAGGACGCGGTGCTGCTCCCGCTCTTCGGCGTGCTGCGGAGTGGCAAGGTCAAGATGCGGAAGCTCGACGGCTGGGAGGAGATGGCGAGGCGAGAGAGAAAGGCAGCGTAGGCGAGAAAGTCGCCGGAGATAGCGTCAACCAACTATTACACCACTTGACAGACACTACCGGTGAAGGTCTTCCAGTCGACAGTCGCGTTCCACACGTGCTCAAAGCGCGACAGTGCCCAGGACCCGAGGCGCTCGTTGCGGTAGACCGGCGCTTCCTCACGAAGCCGCCGGTAGGCGGGGTAGGGGTCCTCGTGGATCTCCCACGACGTCGTACGTGCCCGGACGAATCTCTCGCAGGCTGCTCGGATCGAAGCCCCACTCGCTCTTGGGCAACGTGACGACGGCGTTCAGGAACGGCGCGAACGCGGCACCCGCCTCCCACTGCCACGGCTGCATCTGGCTCCCAGGATCGAGGACCAGACGCGGGGCGCGCTCGAGCCAGCGCTTCGGCAGGTGCCTCTCGAAGACGTCAGGTGGCTCGATGATGTGATCGTCCACGCTCACGAGGATCATGTCGTCGAGCTTCATCGAAGGTCCTCCCTTGCCGTCTTCGGACCAGTCTTCGTCACTTCGCTCGGCCGCCCGTCTCCTGCATCATCCGCGCGAGGTGAGCCTGGAAGTCCTTGTGCGCGGCGACGGTGGTCGTCATGTCCGCCGACATCTGCTGGTGGATGCGGAAGCCCATCAGCTCCCAGGCGCGTTTGAGCAGAAGCTTGCACGCGGTGAGCGTCGTGACCGGACACATCGCGATCTGCGCGGCCATCTCCTCGACCGTCTCCTCGAGCTTGTCGCGCGGAACGACCTCGTTCACGATGCCGAGCTCGAGCGCCTGCTGCGCGGTGAGCTTCCGGCGAAGGTAGAGGTACTCGGCCGCGCGCTTGTAGTTCATGAAGATCCACGGCTCGATCATCGTCTCCGCGCCCGGCAGGCCCATCAGGTACGTGTGCGGCATCTGGAACCACGCGTCCTCCGAGCAGACCGTGATGTCCGGGAGGAGCGCCCAGTACGATCCGCCGCCGGCGGCGTAGCCGTGGACCTGTGCGATCGTCGGCTTCGGGAACTCCCACAGCCGGAGCATCGGGTGCAGAAAGAGCTTCGTGTGTCCCTGCCAGGTCGTTCCTGTACGCTCGAGGTTCTCCTTGAACTCGGGATAGTCGCCGGTCGCGACGTGCCCGGAGGAGAAGCCTCGTGCGGTCGACTTGATGATCAGAACCTTGACGTCGTAGTCGTACTCCGCGAGCCCTAGGGCCTTGTCGAAGGCCCACACCATCTCCGAGTCCTGCAGGTTGGCCTTCTCCGGCCAGTTCATGATGAGCCGGGAAACGGCGCCGTCCTTCTCGTAGATCACTCGTCCCAGGTCTTGTCGTTCCATGGCATGCCTCCTAGTGAGACCAGAGGTCTCACAAATATAGGCGCGGATACAAGTCTTGCAATCCGTTTCAGATGCCAATAGCGTGCGGCGCGAGACCGACGGTCTCACCGCGCCAATGGAATTCGACTCTCTTCCGTTGATCTCCGCCGACAGCCACGTCGAGGAGCCGCGCGACCTCTGGGCGAAGAACCTGCCGCCGTCGCTGGTCGAGAATCTCGCGCCCGAGCTTCGCGATGGCCACAGCCCTTCCGGCTCCTTCGCGGACAGGATCGGCGTCGAGAACTTGCAACGGATCGACGCGCTGACGCGCTCGGACGACGCCGTCGAGATGCAGTCGATGGCCGACCTCACGACCGATCCCGAGCGACGCCTCGCCGTCATGCGCCAGGACGGCATCGCGGGCGAGTGCATCTATCCGACGATGGGACTCTACGTCTGGAACGCGGAGAGCCGCGAGGCCGGCGAGGCCGCGTGCCGGCTCTACAACGACTGGATCTTCGATCGGCTCGAGCGCCGATCTTCTCGCTTTCGCTGCGCTGCGATGATTCCTACGTGGGACGTCGGGGCCGCGATCGCCGAGATCCGTCGGACCGCGGCGATGGGGCTCGCTGCGGCGCTGCTGCCGCTCGTCGGGACGCCGGAGTACAACCACCGCGACTGGGAGTCGCTCTGGAACGAGCTCGACGAGATCGGAATGCCGGTCGTGATGCATCAGGGAACGGGTCACAGCATGCTTTTCTATCGCGGCCCCGGGGCGGCCGTGGCGAACCTCCTCGCGACGCAGTCGATGGCTCCGCGGGGAGCGACGCTGCTCGCGACCTCGGGAGTGCTGGCCGCCCATCCGGATCTGCACTTCGTATTCGTGGAGACCAACGCGAGCTGGCTCGCCTGGGCGATGAACACGGCCGACCACTACGACCGTGCCTTCCGTCAGTATCCGGGTTGGGTTCGACCCGAGCTGAGGGAGAAGCCAAGCGTTTACATGGCGCGCCAGATTCACGGCACGTTCCAGTACGACCCGGTCGCGGTTGCGAGCATCGCCCAGACGGGATCGGACCCGCTCTTGTGGGGTTCGGACTTCCCACATGCCGAGGGGACGTATCCACACTCGCGCGCCTCGGTGGCAGAGCAGTTCGCGGGCGTCGCCGAGGAGCAGGTGGCACGCATGGTCGGGGGCACCGCTGCGAAGCTCTTCGGGTTCGCGCCCGAGGTCTCGAACACACCCGTCTGATGCACGGCGCTGCTGCGATCGCAGGAATCGGCGAGTCCACCTACTACCGGCGGGGGGAGTCGCCGTACACCGAGTTCCAGCTTGCGTGCATCGCCATCCGGCGCGCCGTCGAGGATGCAGGTCTCGAGCTCGCCGACGTCGACGGCTTCGTGTCGTATCTGGATCAACGGAACAACCCCGTCCGCCTCGCCCGCGCTCTCGGCCTGAAGGAGCTTCGCTGGACGGGCATTCCGTGGGCCGGTGGCGGAAACAGCATGGCGGCGGCGGTGCAGGTCGCGGACGCCGCGGTCGCCGCAGGCTACGCGCGGCACGTCGTCGTCTTCCGCGCGCTCGCGCAGGGGCAGTTCGGACGCTTCGGTCAGGCCGGAGGAAGCGGGGGCGGCGGGGGCGGCTACATGGGCGGGCCGTTCGCCTGGAACGGCACCTACGGCATTCTCACGCCCGCGCATCAGTGCGCCCTGCACGCGGCGCGATTCATGCACGATCACTCGATCTCGCAGGAGGCGCTCTGCGAGATCGCGCTCGCCTGCTACGCCAATGCGCAGCGGAACTCGCGTGCGCTGCGCTTCGGGAAGCCGCTCACGCGCGAGGAGTACCACGCCTCGCGCTGGATCGTGAAGCCGTTTCACCTCTACGACTGCTGTCCGGAGAACGACGGGGCTGCAGCCGCCGTCGTCACCACGAAGGAGCGCGCACGTGACCTGAGGCATCGGCCGGCGGCGATCGTCGCGGCGGCTTCGGGGATCGGCCCGCCCTACGGCGTCTTCGACGGAGCGACGCTCGGGTCGGCTCATTACCGGCAGGTGGCGAAGCACCTCTGGGAGCACGCTGGCTGCGGGCCCGACGACGTCGACGTCGCCCAGTTCTACGAGAACTTCACCGGGACTGTCCTGATCGCGATGTGCGAGATGGGCTTCTCCTCACCGGACGGGATCGAGGAGTTCGTCTCGGGCGGACGTCTCGTCGGCCCCGACGCCGCCCTTCCGTTCAACACGAGCGGAGGGAACATCGGCGAGGCGTACATCCACGGTTTCGAGATGATCAACGAATCGGTGCGTCAGGTCCGCGGCGAATCCACGTGCCAGGTGAAGAGCGTGGAGCGCGCCCTCGTGGTTGCCGGGCCGGGCTACTGTCCCGGGAGCGCGGTGCTCCTCGGAGCGCCGCAATGAAGCGCGTCCTCGGCGAGAGCTGGGCGGTGCCGAGCCTCGATTCCCACAACCGCGACTTCTTCACGAAGGGCGTCCTGACGCTGCAACGGTGCACGCAGTGCAAGCACGTCCAGCATCCGCCCGAGGACGTCTGCGAGGCGTGTCAGGGTTTCGAGCTCGACGGCTTCGCGAGCGCCGGCGTCGGCCGGATCGAGAGCGTCGCCGTGGTGACGCAGTCGGTCCACCCGCTTCTCGCGGATCGCGTCCCGTACGCGATCGTCCTCGTTTCGGTCGAGGACGCGCCGGGCATCCTCGTTGCGGGCAATGTCGTCGGAAGCGACGCGGACGCGGTACGCATCGGTGATCGCGTCCGCGTCGTCTTCGAGGACGCGACCGACCCGAGGAGCGGGGAGAAGCTCGCGATCCCGCAGTGGGAAGTGATCGACGCATGAAGGAGAAGAAGCGCGCCCTCGAAGGCATCCGCATCTGCGACTTCACGGGCCAGCTCGCCGGCGCCGGCGCCACGAAGTGGCTCGCGGCCTTCGGCGCGGACGTGATCCGCATCGAGGACCCCGTGAACCAGGGGGCCTGGGACATCCTTCGCATGATGCCGCCGTTTGTCGACGAGCGCCGCGGACCCGACTTCGGCGGTGGCTTCAACAACCACAACGCCGAGAAGCGCGGCATCACGCTCAACCTGCGCACCGAGCGGGGCAAGGAGCTGCTCGCCGCCCTGGTCGCGCGCTCCGACGTCGTGACGGAGAACTTCGCCGCCGGCGTCCTCGAGCGCTGGGGCTTCGGATGGGAGTCTCTCCGGCGGATCAAGCCCGACATTGTCTACGTCTCGAACTGCGGCTTCGGCCACGTCGGACCGTACGCGTCGTTCAAGACGTGGGGGCCGATCGTGCAGGCCGTCTCGGGGCTCACGTTCACGTCGGGCCTGCCGGATCGGGAGCCCGCGGGATGGGGCTTCAGCTACATGGACCATACGGGCGGCTACTACATGGCGATGGCCGTCCTTCTGGCGTTGCTCCACCGCCAGCGCACGGGCGAGGGGCAATGGGTCGACATGGCCTGCTGCGACGTCGGCTTGACGCTGAACGGTCCCGCGATCCTGGACTACACGGTGAACGGCCGGCCGATGCGTCGCGCGGGGCAGCCGAACGGGAACCGGAGCGATTGGCCGCGCATGGCGCCGCACGGGATCTACCGTGCTGCGGGCGAAGACGAGTGGGTCGCGATCGCTTGTCGAAGCGATGCCGACTGGACGGCGTGCGCCGGCGTGATCGATCGCGACTGGGCGCGCGAGACGCGCTGGTCGACGCTCGCGGGGCGCTTCGAAGCGCAGGACGAGCTCGACGAGAAGCTGACCGAGTGGTGTCGCGGGCGCGACAAGTTCGAAGTGCAGCGTCTCTTCCAGGCGGCCGGCATTCCCTCGGCAGCGGTGCAGAAGCCCGGCGAGCGGATCGATCGCGATCCGGCGACTGCCGAGATGGGACTGTGGCCGATCGTGCGCCACAGCAAGATGGGAGACGTGCGGGTCGACGGATTGCCCGTGCGCTTCTCCGAGACATCGTGGACGATCGCACGTGGCAGCCCGTGCGTGGGCGAGCATACGCAGGAGGTCCTCGGCGAGCTGCTCGGCCTCGGCGCCGAAGAGATCGCCGACCTTCGCGCTCGAGGTGTCGTGTGAGCGCGCTCACCGGCATCCGCGTGATCGAGCTCGCGCACGAGCGCATCGCGTTCGCGGGAAAGCTCCTCGGCGACATGGGCGCGGACGTCGTACTCGTCGAGCCTCCGGGCGGCGCGCCCATGCGCCTTCACGAGCCCTTCGTCGACGACGTCCCGGATTCCGAGCGAAGCCTGACCTGGTGGCACTACAACACGAGCAAGCGAGGCATCGTCCTCGACTGGCGGCGGGGCGACGGCCGCGAGGCGCTCGCGTCACTCCTCGCCGGCGCGGACGTCCTTCTCGAGGCGGAGGATCCAGGAGCTCTCGCAGCGGTCGGGCTCGGCGACGCCGTGCTGACCGGCTCGCTTTCGCGACTCATCCACGTTTCGCTGACGCCGTTCGGGCCGACCGGCGAGCGGCGAAACGAGCGAGCCACCGATCTCACGCTCCTCGCGGGCGGCGGTCCGGCGTGGAACTGCGGCTACGACGACCACGATCTGCCGCCGATCCGCGGCGGCGGCGGCCATGGCTACGCGATCGGATGTCACTATGCAGCGATGTCGACTCTGACCGCGCTTCTCCACCGGGAGCTCGGCGGGCGAGGGCAACGGATCGACGTGTCGATGCACGCCGCCGCGAACGTGACGACGGAGATGGGCTCGTACAACTGGCTCGTCCAGAAGCGGACGGTCCAGCGCCAAACCGGTCGTCACGCGATGGATACGCCCTCGATGCCGTCGCAGGTCCGCTGCGCCGACGGACGCTACGTCAACACCGGCGTTCCGCCGCGCACGCCGCAGGAGTTCGGCAGGCTTCTCGCGTGGCTGCGCGCGCTCGGGCTCGAGGCGGAGCTGCCCGAGGCCGTCTTTCTCGCCCTCGGCGCGGAGCGCGAGCGCATCGACCTCTCCAAGATCGGGTTCGACGACGAGACGACAGCGATCTTTGCCGCGGGCCGCGAGGCGCTCGTTCTGATCGCGAGTCGCGTCTCTGCGGAGGACTTCTTTCTCGGCGCACAGAGGGCCGGGCTGCCCGCCGGTGTGATCTACTCTCCCGAGGAGGCATTCGAGGATCCGCACTTCCGCGCGCGCGGCATGCAGATCGAGGTCGAGCAGCCGCAGCTCGGTCGGACGGTGCGCTACCCGGGACCGCCCTATGCCTTCGAGAAGAGCAAGTGGGCGATCTCACGCCCCGCTCCGACACTCGGTCAGCACACCGAGGAAGTTCTCTCCGACGCCGGGCTCGACGTCGCCTCCCTCTCGCGGAGCGGCGCTCTGGGGCGGCCCGCTGCCGTGCAAGCGAAGGACGGCTGAGGATGGCGGGTGCTTTCACCCGAGCCGGAAGGTCGCAACGGGCCTGGGAGGAGCGCGCGCTGGATCGCGTGCGGCAGCAAGCGCTCCAACGGGGACACCGGGTCGTCAAGGCCGCACGCGAGATCGTGAGCGAAGGGGGACTCGAGTCGCTTACGCTACGCGCGGTCCTTCGGAAGACCGGCCTCGCACGGCGCGCCTTCTACGCGCACTTCGAGAGCATGGACGACGTCCTCTTGGCTCTGTTCGAGGATACGATGGCTCACGGCGCCGCGCGGCTCCGGGAGCAGCTGGCGGGGATCGATGATCCGATCGTCGCGCTGGAGAGGCTCGTTCGTGCGATCGCGTCTGGCGCCCTGTCGTCCTCGGATCGCGTGTACAACATCGCGATGACGCAGCAGCACGTCCGTCTCGCCGAGCACCGACCGGACGAGCTCCACGCCGCACACGCTCCGATGAACGAGCTCATCGCCGACGTTCTGCGCGCCGGGATCCAGGCCGGAGCCGTGCGCGAGGCGGACGCTTCGAGGCTCGCCGAGATCGTCCACGCGCTCATCTCGACCGAGGTGCACCGGAATCTCTACCGCGGCGCCGACGACACCGAGTGGATCGACGACCTCTGGGAGTTCTGCCTCGGAGGGATCGGGCGCTCCACGCGGCGCCGTCGCTAGTCCGCTTCGGCCGCGGGGGCCGAGTCCATCCGCGGCCTCAGAGCTGCGACGCCACGTCGTGCATGAAGCCGGCGGCGAGATCGAGAAAACGTGCGCGCGACTGCACCGCACCGCTTCCCGGCAGGGCGAAGCTCACGCCCGCGTAGGTCACGCCGATCTCGCGGAGCCGTCCTGCCTGCTCGACGTAGGCGGACGCTTCGAACCCGGGCGCTCCGTAGCTGCCGACGCCAATCGGTCCGAACATCACGTCGAGTGGTGCCGTCCGTCCGACCTGCGCGGCGTGACTCCGTGCGTACTCGAGCCGCGCCTGCAGATCGTCCAGGCTCTCGAGCGGCGCCGAGCGAACGAAGCGCGCGAACGCCTTCGGTGCGGGCATCGGAATCCACCCGTCGCCGTGCTCGACGGCGCGGCGCAGCGCGCGGCGCGTGTTGCCGCCGATCCAGACGGGAGGGTGCGGCCGGCGCGCCGGCCTCGGCAACGCCACGTGGCCGTGTGCTTCGAAGCCCTCTCCCGTCACGTCGATCGTCTCGCCGCTCCAGACGCGCTTCATGACGTCGAGCGACTCGTCGAGACGCTCGTTGCGGGTGTCGAAGCTCGTACCGAGCGCACGGAACTCCGGCTCGAGGTAGCCGGCGCCGGTGCCGAGGATCACGCGGCCGCCCGACAGCGAGTCGAGCGAAGCGATCGCCTTGGCCGCGAGGAACGGATTGCGGTAGCCGACGATGTAGAGGTTCGTCATCAATCGAAGACGCGTCGTCGCCGTCGCTGCCACCGCGAGCACGACGGTCGGCTCGAGAGCGTGATGACCGCCCCTCTGGAGGAACTTCTCGGGCGGGATCGGATGGTCCGTGACGAAGACGCCCTCGTAGCCGAGCGACTCTGCGGCTCGCGCCATCTCCGCGACGGCTTCGGTCGTCCCGAACTCCTCGTGCCGCTCTACCTCGTCGGTCGGAAGTCCCAGGATGAAACGCATTCGATCCTCCCCGCGCGAGATACGCGCCTATCCGAGGCTCGACGCCGCCTTCACCGCTTCGCGGAGGGCCGGCCGCGCGATGCGGAGCGCCTCGGTCGCCAGCGCGCGAAGGCTGCCCCCCGCACGCGACGAGACCCACGAGTCGATGGCCGAGCGCATCGCGCCGTTGGCGAGGGTTGCGATGAGCCTCGGACGCAGGTCTCCGGCACGGCAGCGGAGCTTCGCGGCGAGGACTTCGGTCATCTCGTTCACGAGCCGATCGTTGATGCTGAGAACGGCGGCGCGGAGCCCGGGCTCGCGCGCGTACAGCCGGGCTCGCTCGCGGAAGAAGGCGGGGTCGGTCTCGAAGGCGTCGACGACGGTCATCATGGCGCTGCACGTCGCGGTCCAGACGGAGTCGGTCTCGAGCCGATCCTCGAGAGTCGAGATCAGCTCCTTGCGCCGCTCCTCGTGGCCGCCGAAGAGGACTTCCTCCTTCGTCGCGAAATGGTGGAAGAACGTCCGCGGTGAGACGTCGGCTGCATCCGCGATCTCGTCGACGGTCGTCGCGTCGTAGCCCTTCGTGCGGAAGAGCTCGAGAGCGGCGGCCGTGAGAGCGCTTCGGGTTCGATCGCGCCGGCGCTGCCAGCGGTTGGGAGGCGCGGGCCTCGTGGCGGCGGAAGAGAGAGCCGTCGTCATCGAACCTCGTCCACCGTCCAGCGAGGAGCGCGCTTCTCGGCGAACGCCCTCATGCCTTCGAGATAGTCGGGATGGTTTTGCTGGTGATGCAGGATGTGTCGCCATCCGACGTCCTTCGCGTGGTGAAGCCCGACGTTCAGGCCCTCCCAGATGGCTCGAATCGAAGCCTGTACGGTGGCGGGTGAGAGCGTCGCGATGTGCGCCGCCATCTCGAGCGCGCGCGGAAGGAGACGCTCGCGCGGTACGACCTCGTTCACGAGGCCGATCTGAAAAGCTCGCTCTGCAGTGATCGGTGCTTCTTTCGTCAGGAGCGCGAGCTGCATCACCATCGCGAGCGGGATCTTCCGCGAGAGCCCGATCGCCTCGAGCGCGAAGACGTTGCCGACGGCGCAGTGCGTATCGAGGAATTTCGCGTCCTCGGTGCAGATGACGAGATCGGCCTCGGCGACGTGGTGCAATCCGCCGCCGACGCACATGCCGTTCACCGCGCAGACGACAGGCTTGAAGACGTCGTGATGGGCACGCGAGCCGGGTACCTTGTTTCGCGTTCGCCCCTCCGCAGCGGTGGCCTTGACGTCCTGACCGACCGTGAAGGCACGATCCCCGGCGCCCGTGACGATCGCGACGCGGATGCGCGGATCCTCCCGGACGAGCTTCCACGCTTCCCCGAGCTCGGTCCGCATCCGGTCGTTCGACGCGTTGAGCCGCTCGGGCCGGTTCAGCGTGAGGACCGCGGTGTGACCATTCTCCACCCGAAAGAGGATCGTCTCGAAGACAGCCTCGTTCGCCATCGTGCTCGCTCCTGCGGGTTGACACCAAAACTGCAGATCATGCATAATTGCAGTAACTGCAGTATTGCGCAAGGAGTCGCGAGCGAATGAAGTTCGGAATCTTCCTGCTGGGAGACAAGCCGCCGGGCGTCGGGGATCGCGAGGTCTTCGCGAACCTCCTGGAGGAGGCGCGGTGGGCCGAGGATCTCGGGTTCGACGCCGTCTGGCTCGCCGAGCACCACTTCTCGCCCTACGGCATGATCTCGAGCCTTCCCGTCGCGGCCGCCGCGATCGCGGCGGCCACGGAGCGGATCCGCATCGGGACGGCCTGCATGGTCCCGGCTTTCCACAACCCGATCCACCTCGCCGAGCAGATCGCGATGGTCGACGTCCTGAGCGGCGGCCGATTCGAAGCCGGCTTCGGACGAGGCTACCAGGCGCACGAGTTCCGGGGATTCGGCATCCCGATGGAAGAGAGCACCGCGCGGTTCCGCGAGGCGATCGCGATCATCGAGGGACTCCTCGCGAACGAGCGCTTCAGCTACGACGGGCAGTTCTGGAAGGTCGACGACGTCGCGCTTCATCCGCGGCCGGTGCAGAGGCCGATGCCGATCTACTGCACGGTCATGAAGACTCCTTCGAGCTTCGAGTGGATCGCGGAGAAGGGCTACCGCGCTCTCATCGGCAATCCGTATCAGGTCGATCCCGAGCTCTCGGCCGGGCTCCGTCTCTTCATCGAGTCGCACGAGCGCCGCGGGCTTCCGACGGGGACGGAGAGCGTCTGGGGTCTACTGAATTCGTTCGTCCACGAGGACGAGGCGTTCGCTCGTGACTATCCGAAGCGGAGCACCGATCTGTCGATCGACGCCCACAAGAAGTACTCGAGCCCGTTCGAGCGCGGCGGAGCGGTTCCGGAGGACTACAGGAAGTACTCCGACTGGTTCGACGCGCACGACGACCAGCAGTACGAGACTATCCTGAATCTGGACTTGACGCTCATCGGGAGCCCCGCCACGGTGATCGCGAAGCTGCGCCGGGTCGTGGAGATGGGCTGGAGCAACCTGATGCTGCGGATGAGCCGAGGCGGCGCGATGGAGCGGAAGCACGTCTTCCGCTCGATGGAGACGTTCGCACGCGAGGTGATTCCCGCGGTGCAGGAGATGGAGCTGCAGCGCTGCTCCGCCTGACGTGACGCCGTGAAGCTCCGTCTGACGAGGGCACAGGAAGAGCTGCGAGACTCGCTGCGGGCCTTTCTCGATGCCGAGCTCCCGCCCGAGCACGAGGAGGGGCCGGAGTCCGCGGAATGGGCGCCCGACGAGGAGTACGAGTGGATCCGTGCGTTCAACCGCCGCATGGGAGCGGCCGGGTGGCTCGTGCCGCACTGGCCGGTCGAGTACGGCGGCCGCGGCCTCGGGATCCTGGAGCAGGTGATCGTGCGGGAGGAGCTCGCCTACCGGCGTGCTCCGCTCATCAATCCGAACGGGCTCTCGATGCTCGGTCCCATCCTGATGAAGGAGGGAACGGAAGAGCAGAAGGCCCTCCACCTTCCAGGCATCGCGAGCGGCGATGTGATCTGGGCGCAAGGCTACTCCGAGCCCAACGCCGGCTCGGACCTGGCAGCCCTGCAGATGCGCGCCGAGCGCGACGGAGACGAGTACGTCCTGAACGGCCAGAAGACCTGGACGAGCTCTGGGATGCGGGCGCAGTGGATGTTCCTCCTCGCGCGGACGTCGAAGGAGAAGCGCCGGCAGGAGGGCATCACGTTTCTCCTCGTCGACATGCGCACGCCGGGAATCGAGGTCCGGCCGATCGCCTCGATGACCGGAACCGTCACGTTCGCGGAGGAGTTCTTCACCGACGTCCGCGTCCCCATCGAGAACCGCGTCGGAGAGGAGGGCGACGGTTGGAGAGTCGGGAAGTCGCTCCTCTCCTTCGAGCGCTCGAACATCGCGCGCGCGGCGCGCGAGCGCCGCATCCTCGACGATCTGATTGCGTACTGCCGCACGCAGGCGGGAACCCTTCGCGATCCGCTCGCCGACCCGATCGCGCGAAGCGAGCTCGGCCGCATGATCGAGCGCGTCGAGGTGGGCCGGGCGATCTGCTACCGCGTCGCGGCGATGCAGGCGGAAGGTCACGTGCCGCCGCACATGGCCTCGATCTCGAAGCTCTATCATTCGGAGTTCGCGGCAGAGCTGGTCGACGTGGGATCGCGCCTCCTCGGCGAGTATGGAAACGTCATGCCGGGCGACCCTCATTGCCTGGCTCGCGGCCAGTTCAGCCTCGGAGTGATGAAGCAGCTTCTCCACAAGATTGGCGCCGGAACGAGCGAGATCCAGCGCGACATCATCGCACAGACCGGCGCGCAGCTGCCGAAGTCGGCCAGGTGAGTAGAGCACCTCGGGGCGGACGCGTTCCCGAACGAGGGAAGCCTCGCATCGCGATCGCTGCGAAAGATCACCTGCGGCGGAGCCGCTCGACGAAGAAGCTCGGCGGCTCCTGGACGTGACTGTCCGCCGAGATCAAGGGCAAGCTGTCGATATCCACGACTCCTCCTTCGCTCGCGTCCGGGAAATCCTGGCTCACGTGCTCTTCCGTTTCCCGGAGTTCGACCCGGGGGCGCGCCCCTCGAGCTCCTTCCAGAATCGATCCCAGCTCGGCCACGCTTCGGGAAGGCGTCCCGTCCCGAGGCCGTCATCGCCGATCCCGGCTCCCGCGCGCGGACGCTCCAGCGCGTCCACCATGAACCATCGGTGGAGCTTGCGGCGGACGAAGTACCAGCGGCCGTCGCGCCGCTCGTAGCGGTCCCAGTACTGGACGTACCCGTTGCCCCAGTCGCGGTGACGGTCGATCTCCTCGCGACAGTAGACGACGCCGCTGGCGTGATCGGCGTCCTCGAAGTCGAAGACGTGGTTCGCGACGAGGTGGATGCTCGTACCGACGCGCGCGAGCGCTTCCAGGAACCACGCACGGAGCGCTTCGCGTCCAGAGGCGTCGCGTCCGACGCGCACGTCCTCCACGAAGAGCTCGACCAGATCGTCGAGGTTCCGCGTGTCGATCGCGAGAGCGTAGCGATGCGGGAGCTGGCGAATCTCCTCGACGCTCTCGAGGCGATCGATCCGCGCAGCGAGGTCGCGGGGGCGATGAGGGTCGTCTCGGGACATCGAGCCTCCGATGCAGGCTTTCGCCATATTGTGCGATGAAACAAAAGTTGATTATATGTCCGATGTGTCGGTTTCCGGCAACTTCGACTTCCGCCCGGACGACGCCGGATGGTACCTCGGCGATCCGCACGCCGCGTACCGGCGGCTCCGTCGCGAGGCTCCGTTGCACTGGTATGAGCCCGATCGCTTCTGGTTTCTCACCAAGCACGCCGACGTCTTCGCGGTGTCGAAGGACCCGGCGACCTTCTGCAGCAGCAAGGGGTTCCGGATCCACGACAACCTGCGCACGGGGGGCGGCATCGAGGGGATTCCGCCGTCGATCCTCGGCATGGACCCTCCCGATCACACGCGATACCGAGGACTCGTCAGCCGCTTTTTCACGCCGCGCTCCATGAACCACATCGAGGAGCGGATTCGCGAGATCGCCCGCGAGGCGCTCGATCGGATCGAGACCGGAAAGGTCGTCGACTTCGTCGAGCTCGTCTCGGTCCCGCTACCCGTTCTCGTGATTGCGGAGCTCCTGGGCGTTCCGCTGGAAGATCAGAAGAAGTTCAAGGAGTGGTCCGACGATCTCATCGCGGCGAACGACGGGAACATGGAGGCGGTCGGACGCGTCGCGGACCTCTTCGCGTACATGATCGGGCATGCACTCGATCGACGCAGTGCGCCGCGGGACGATCTCCTCACGGTCGTCGCGACGGGCGAGCCGAACGGTCGCCTTCTGGACGACATGGAGCTCGGTATCTTCGGCGTCTCGCTCCTCGGTGCGGGGAACGAGACCACGCGCAATGCGATCTCCGGCGGCGCGATCGCGCTCATGGAGAACCCCGAGCAACGGGCCCTTCTCGTCGAAGACCCGTCGCGGATCGCAAGTGCGGTCGAGGAGATCGTGCGCTGGGTTTCGCCGATCAAGTCCTTCGCGCGTACCGCCACGTGCAATACCGAGATCCGGGGCCAGCGGATCGCGGCAGGGGATTTCGTGGTGCTGAGCTACACCTCCGCGAACCGCGACGAGGAGGTCTACGGTCCCACCGCTGAAGAGCTCGACGTTCGTCGTACCGGAGCGGCAGCACATCTGGGCTTCGGCGTGGGACAGCACTTCTGCCTGGGAGCCCATCTCGCGCGGCTCGAGCTCAAGATCCTCTTCGAGGAGCTGCTCGCGCGCTTTCCGCGATTCGAGCTCGCCGGAGAAGTGCAGAGGCTTCGCTCCACGCTCATCAACGGCGTCGAGCACCTCCCCGTCGTCTTCTCGTCCTGAGCGCCGCGCGGAGGAGCGTCACGGAGGAACGTCCATGAGTCTCCCGGTCGAAGATCTCGTCCTGGTGTCCGTCGACGATCACCTCGTCGAGCCGCCAGACATGTTCGAACGGCACGTCCCGGCGACCTATCGAGACCGCGCGCCGCGCATCGAGGAGCGCAACGGTACGCAGGCCTGGGTCTTCGAGGGGAGAGTGACCCCGAACATCGGGCTTGCAGCGACCGTCGGACGGCCGCGCGAGGAGCTCGGTCTCGAGCCCAATCGCTTCGATCAGATGCGAGAGGGGTGCTACGACGTCGACGCCCGCGTTCAGGACATGAACGCGAACGGAACGTTCGCCTCCCTCTGCTTCCCGACGGTGCCCGGCATCCACGGCGCGCTCTTCAGCAGGGTCGAGGACCGCCAAATCGGTCTCGTCATGCTGCAGGCGTACAACGACTGGCACCGGGAAGAATGGGTCGGGGCGCACCCGACGCGCTTCCTGCCTCTGGCGCAGATTCCGTACTGGGACCCGAAGCTCGCGGCGGACGAGGTCCGGCGCATGGCTCGTCGGGGATGCCGAGCGTTCAACTTCTGCCAGAACGTGTCGGCGATGGGGTTTCCGAGCATCCACGACCCGCACTGGGATCCCTTCTTCACGGCAGTCTGCGACGTGGGCGGTGTGCTCACCGTCCATCTCGGAACCAGCGGCAAGGCGATGTTCAACTCGATGGACGCGCCCTACAGCGGCTACATGGCGATGGTGAACATCGACATGGCGAGCTTCGCCTGCGACCTCATCTTTTCGCCCGTCTTACAGCGGTTTCCGCACCTGCGGATTGCAATGTCGGAAGGCGGCATCGGCTGGATCCCGTTCTTCCTCGAGCGGTGCAAATGGATCCACGAGCGCCACAGCATCTGGGCGCACGATGACCTCGGCGGCCGAACGCCGCTCGAGGTCTTTCGCGAGCACTTCCTCACCTGCTTCATCGACGACCCATGCGGCATCGAGATGCGCGACAAGATCGGGATCGACCTGATCAGCTGGGAGTGCGACTACCCGCACTCCGACACGACCTGGCCCGAGTCTCCCGAGTTCATGGCCAAGCAGCTCGAGGGCTTGACCGCCGACGAGATCGACAAGATCACGCATCGAAACGCGCTCCGCTTCTTCGGATCGGACGTGCTCGAGCAGGTCGGCCGCGAGAACGCGAACGTGAAGGCGCTGCGCGCGAAGGCCGCGGGGCTCGACCTGCGCGCGCCGAGCGCCGAAGGCATGACGGGTCCGCCCAAGGGCGAGAAGCGTCAGCTCCGCGTGAGCGACCTCATGTACCAGATCATGGGAGGGGGCACCGAGGCCCGGGGCTCGACGTGACGGTGCGCGGCGGGATCCCGGATCCCGGCTATGACACGTTTCCCGCCATGCTGCGCCACCTCTGCGAGCGGTTCGGCGCTCGCGAGTGCGTCGTGATCGGAGACGACCGGCTCCGCTTCGCGGAAGCGGACGCCGCGTCGGCGCGACTCGCGCGGCGGCTTCTCGCGAGCGGCGTCGGGAAGGGGACCCGCGTCGGACTTCTTGCTCCGAACGGTCCGGATTTCGTCATCGGGATGCTCGCCGTCTGCCGGCTCGGCGCGATCCTCGTACCCATCAATACCTTCTTTCAGGCAGACGAGCTCGCATGGACGCTTCGCCATGCCGACGTGCAGACGCTGCTGACGGTGCCGCGGCTCCTCTCACACGACTACCTGGCCCGACTCGAGGAAGCGGTGCCGGGCCTTCGCTCGGCCGCGGGACCAGACCTGCTCCTCCCATCGATGCCGTACCTCCGGCAGATTCGCGTGCTCGGAGAGAGCGACCGTCGCTGGTGCCGAACGGAAACGCGCGCCGAGGATGCCGGCTCTCCGATGGTCGATGCGGACCTGCTCGACGCGATCGAGGCTCGAGTGTGCACGTCCGACGAAGCGCTCATCATCTACACCTCGGGCAGCACGGCCGAGCCGAAGGGTATCGTGCACACGCAAGGAGCGCTCGTCCGGCACGCCTGGTGGCTCGGTCGGGAGCACGGCTTCGTCCCGGAAGATCGCGTGTTCACGCCGAACGCTTTCTTCTTCATAGGCGGCTTCGTGTTCAGCTTGCTCGCGCCCATGCAGATGGGCGCGTGCCTGATCTGCGAGGAGCGCTTCGAGCCCGGCGAGACCCTCGCGCGAATCGAGAGGGAGCGGGCGACGATCGTCACCGGGTGGCCGCACTACGGTCCGGCGATGGCGCGACACGAGAGCTTCTTGCGAAGGGACCTCTCCGCCGTCCGTGCGGGCTATCTCTTCGAGATCTTGCCGCCAGGCGCCGTGCGCTTCCATTACAGCCTCGGGATGACGGAGACGTGCGGCTCGCATTGCTTCTGGCCGCCGGAACGGGAGCTACCCGCGGGTTCGCTCGGCGTGGCCGTTCCCGGCGTCGAGCACGATGTGATCGATCCGGAGAGCGGCGCAGCGCTTCCGCCCGGGGAGCCCGGCGAGCTTCGCGTCCGAGGCTACACGGTGATGCAGGGCATGTATGGTCGCACGCGCGAGGAAGTGCTCGAGCCCGACGGCTGGTACCGCACCGGCGATCGCGTCACTCTCGACGAGAACGGTCACGTCTACTTCCACGGCCGCCTCGGCGACCTGATCAAGACGGGCGGTGCGAACGTCTCGCCGCAAGAGGTCGAGCGCGCTCTCGCGGAGCTGCAGGGCGTCCTCGAAGCGCACGTCGTCGGGCTACCGGACGCCGAGCGAGGTCAGCTCGTCGCCGCCGCGGTCGTGCTCGACGGAAGCGTCCCTCTCGAAGCGGACGAGCTCCGCTCGGAGCTTCGAGCGAAGCTGGCCGCCTACAAGGTCCCGAAGCGGTTCGACTTCTTCGCGAAGCAGGACCTGCCGTACAAGGCGACCGGCAAGATCGACAAGCGAGCGCTCGTCGAGCGGATGGGGGGAAGCAGATGAGAGCCAACGCGATGGATCGGGATCTGTCCCCGGACCTCCTCCTCGAACCGTCCATCATCGACGATCCGTACGACTTCTATCGTCGTCTCGTTTCGGAAGCTCCGGTGTGGCACGTGCCCGGGACGGACATCGTGATCGTGAGCTCCTGGGAGGCCGTGACGCAGGTCGTGAACCGCGTCGAAGACTTCTCTTCGAACATCCACTCGATCCTTTGCCGGAGCGCGCTCGGCACCCCGGAGCTGGTCCCCATGGGATTCGGCGGTCTCCAGGCGCTCGCCACCGCCGATCCGCCGATGCACGGAGCGCATCGGAGCACGGTGTTTCCGGAGCTCGTCGCCCGCCGGATGGCCGGACTCCGAACGAGCATCGAAGCGCTCACGGAAGAGTGCCTCACCCACGCACTGTCGAAGCGTCGGTTCGAGGTGATGGGCGACCTGGCCAACCTGATCCCGATCCGGGTCGTGAGCCAGCTGATCGCCTTCCGGGGCGCGGACCCCGCGGCGCTGCTCGCCGCCGCATTCGACTCCACCGCGATGCTCGCCGCGACGCTACCGCTCGAGGGGATTCAAGCGCTCATGGCACGTACGGTCGACATCGCGACCTGGATCGCCGACCAGCTGCAGCAATCCGTCATTCAGGGCGGGGAAGGAATCTTCGGAGTGATCGGCGCGGCCGTGGCCGCCGGGGAGATGGAATTCGACGCGGGGCTCGTCATCCTGCACACGCTGCTGAGCGCCGGCGGCGAATCGACGACGAGCCTTCTCGGCAACGCGATCCACATGCTCGCTCTCGATCCGCGATTGCAGACTCGGCTTCGCACCGAGCCACACCTCGTCGTGCCCTTCATCGAAGAAGCTCTCCGGCTCGAGTCGCCATTCCGCTACCATCTTCGCCGCGCGAGTCGCGCGAGCGAGGTGCAGGGTGTCGGCATTCCAGCGGGATCGACGCTGCTGCTCTTCTGGGGTGCTGCCAACCGCGATCCGGCCGAGTTCGAGCGTGCCGACGACGTGATGCTCGATCGAGCCACTCCGAAGCACCACGTCGCGTTCGGACGGGGAATCCACTTCTGCGTCGGCGCGCCGCTCGCTCGCCTCGAGGCGGAGATCGTCCTCACGCGGCTTCTTGCGCAAACCGAGCACTTCGAGCTCGATCCAGATGCCGTGCCCGAACGGGTCGACAGCCTGATGGTTCGTCGCTTCGACACCTTGCCGTTGGTGGCGGAGTTGAGCTCTTGATGATCGGCCGTCTCAGGACGGATCGCCGACGAATATTGCGCGTACCTCGGGCTGGCTGACCTTGAGCGACGGCGTGCGCGGCAAGGCGGGCACGATCCGGATCTCGGCAGGGACCGCGTACGTCGCGAGGTGCTCCCGCGCGAACCGAAGGAGCGTTTCGCCGTCGACCACGGCGTCATCATGCAGCTCGACGGCGGCGACGGGAATCTGACCGAGACGCGGGTCGGGGAGGCCAACCACGCAGGCGTCACGCACGGCAGGATGCGCGATGAGCGCTTGCACCACGTCGCTGGGCAGGATCTTGAAGCCGCCGCGCAGGATCGCATCGTCGTCGCGTCCGACGATCCAGAGGAAGCCGTCGGCGTCGATGCGGCCGAGATCGGTCGTCCGCTGCCACGCACCTTCGCGAGCGGAGCGGACCTCGATCCGTCCGGTCTCGCCTTCGGAAAGGGGATCGCCCGACACCCCGTCGACGATGCGCACATCGCGTCCGGGCTGCGGGCGACCGACGCTTCCTCGCTTCGTCTCTCCCCACTCGCGGTGCAACGCGAGCGTCCAGCCGGCGACGCCGCCCGCAAACTCGGTTGCGCCGTAGGAAGGAAGGACCGGGATCCCATAGCGGAGTTCGAACGCGAGCTGCACCTGCGGGTCGAGCTTCGCGGTCCCGGACGTGACGACCTGGATGCTCGACAGGTCGGCCGGATCGACGTCCGCTTCCAGCACCATGCGCACCGCCGTCGGGACGAGGCTCACGGCGCGCGGGCGGTGACGGCGTACGAGATCGACCCACGACTCCACTGCGAAGCGTGGCAAGAGCGCGATCTTGCGACCCTCGCAGACGTTCAGGAGCGTGCGGAAGAGCCCCGACATGTGAACGAAGGGAGAGCTCACGATGGCGACACCCTTCGCGAGCCGCGGAGCGTCGTCGGCGTCGCCCTTGGTGGCGTAGTGGCTCTTCGCCGCCGTGATCGTGCGCTCGAAGGCCGCGCGCTCGAGCGGAATCCTCTTCGGCGGACCAGTCGTGCCGCTCGTCAGCATCTCGACCGCGACGCCGCGCGACGCCGCGCGGTGCGGCCCGCTGCCGGCGCGCTCGAGGCCGGGAGCGAGCCTCACGGGATCGAGAGGATCCCCGGTCAGGACGATGCCGACCGCCTTCGTTTCCAGCGCCGCTGCTCGGATCGAAGCGCGCTCCCAGTCCTCGGCCGCCGCGAGAACGACCCGGGTGCGCACGTCCACGATGTCGCGTGCGACCTTCGCATCTCCCTGATGCGGGTTCAGCGTCACGATGCACCGCTCGGCCACGACGGCGCTGAGCATCGCGGCGACCATCGGCGGCGTGTTGCGCAGGAGCATCCCGATCGGTCCGTGCGGATCGGGGTCGGCCTTCGTCAGGATCTCGGCCAGCCCGTCGATCACACGGGAAAGGTCGCGCCAGGAATGCCACCTTCCCTCGAGCTCGATCGCCGGAGCGTCGGGGTCGATGGCAAGGATCGCGTGAACGCGCTCGGCGAGGGTGGCCGACGCCTCGCGCGCCGTCATGCGAGCGTCTCCTCGAGATGGCGGACGACGTCTTCGCGAAAGCCGCTCCGCTCTCCGAGAAGCGCCGTCAGCGTCGCGGCTCTTCGCAGGAAGAGATGGATGTCGTGCTCCCAGGTGGTCCCGATCCCGCCGAAGACCTGCAAGGCACCCTCCGGCACCTTGCGAAGATCGTCCAGAGCGGCGAACGCGGCCATCGAGGCGAGAGCACTCCGCTCCTCCCCGCTGGCGCGGGCCGCGCCCTGACAAAGAGCCCGAGCGACCTCCACGTGAGCGCGCAGGTTCACCAGGCGATGCTGGATCGCCTGAAAGCTTCCGATGGGGCGATCGAACGCGACCCGGGTCTTGGCGTACTCGACCGCGAGCTCGAGAGCCCGGTCGGCGACGCCGACGAGCTCGGCGCAACGCGCGATCGTCTCGAGGGAGAGTGCATCGCGCAGAACCCTTCGCGCTTCGTCGTCCCGGGCGATCGGCTTCGCGTCGACGTCGCGCAGCCGGATCTCCGCGCACGGCGAGCCGTCGAGCAAGCGGAGCGCGCGTCGATCCACGCCCGTCGTCTCGGCCTCGACCTCGTACAGGCCGAACGCGCCGTCTCGGGTCGTGGCACCGACGATCAGCCGCTCGGCTTCCCGTCCGTACGGAACGAAGCGCTTCTCCCCGGTCAGGCGGAATCCGCCGTCGGCCTCGACCGCGACGGCGCTCGTCCGTAGGCGATCGCTCGTCCTCTCGCCCTCACCGTGCGCGAGAATCGCCAGCTCCGAAAACCTGGCCATCTGCGTCCCGCGCAGGATCGCTCGTCCGACTACGCAGGGAACGAGCGGCGTCGGCGCCAGCGCGCGTCCCGTTTCCTCCGCGATGGCGCAGAGCTGGGTCGCGCCGAGTGAACCTTCGGATTCGGCCGCGAACGGATCGATCTCGTGCCAGCCGAGACGCCTCATTCCCTCCCAGAGCGCGGGCGCATCGGCGAGCCCGTCCCCTTCGATGCACGCGCGCAGCGACGAGAGCGACCACTCGCGCCGAAGGAAGTCGGCGGCCGCTTCTCGGACCGCGATCCGTCGCTCTTCGGCTCCGGCGAGCTCTTCGAGGTTGCGAGTCATTTCCCCGTCCCGCTGCTGCGCGGCAGACCGAGGACACGCTCGGCGATGACGTTGCGCTGGATCTCTGACGTGCCGCCGCCGATCGTCGCAGCGCGCATGATGAGGTAGCTGAGGGGGACGTTCCCGCCCTTCAGTGCGTGCGGGGACCCGCGGACGAGCGCGGCGTACGGTCCGGCGAGATCCATCGCATAGTCGGCCATGGCCTGATCCAGCTCCGACGTGAGGAGCTTCGCGATCGAGACCTCGGGCCCCGGGGAAGCACCGCGGAGGCTCGCGGCGTTCGCGCGCGCGGCGAGGTTGCGCAGCGCCTCCACCCGGACGGCGAAGCGTGCGAGATGCTCGCGCACGATCGGATCCTCCCACCGTGGCTTCTCGTCGACGGTGATCTCTCGAGCGAGGGCGACGAGGATCTCGAGTCGTCGCTCGATCCGACTCGTGCGGGAGAGTCCGGCGCGCTCGTAGCGCAGCGTGGAGTTCGCGATCCGCCAGCCGGCGTTCTGCTCGCCGACGAGGCACCGTCGCGGCACGCGGACCTCGTCGAAGAACACCTCGTTGAACTCGGACCTGCCGCTGATCTGCCGCAGCGGGCGGACCGTGATTCCCGGGGTGCGCATGTCGACGAGGAAGCAGCTGAGCCCCTCGTGCTTCGGCGCGCTCGGATCGGTCCGCGCGAGGACGTAGCACCAGTCCGCGAGATGGGCCTTCGACGTCCAGACCTTCTGGCCCGTCAGGACGAATTCGTCTCCGTCGAGAACGGCGCGCGTGCGAATGGCCGCGAGATCGCTCCCGGCGCCCGGCTCGCTGAATCCCTGACACCAGACGTCGTCGCCGGAGAGGATCCTCGGCAGGAAGTGCCCCTTCTGCCAGTCACTTCCCCACTGGATGATCGTCGGCCCGATGTAGGCGATGGCGCTTCGGTTGATCGGGTCGGGCGCGCGCCGACGCGCCATCTCCGAATCGTAGATCATCTGCTGGACGAAGCCGGCATCGCGGCCGCCGTACTCCTTCGGCCAGGCGATGGCGACGAGCCCCGCTTCGAACAGCCGGCGTTGCCACTCGCGCTGGAACTCGACACGCGAAGCCTCGTCGCGTGGCCCCTCGTACTCGAGCGTTCCCCAGCCCGCGGGCAGGCACTCGTCGAGAAATGCGCGTACCTCGGCGCGGAACGCCTCGTCCTCGTGTGTGAGGTGGAGCTCGAGATCCGCGCGCCGCTTCACGGTGGAAGATCCTCGAGCGTGCACTCGCCGAGCCGCGGCGGAGGCTGCAAGGGGATCGCCGGTCCTCCGACGAATCGCCATGCGAGCCCGACGAGCTTCGCTTCGGCGAGGTCGGGATCGGGATGGTCGACTCTCGGAAAGAAGCCGCGCGCCCGGAGGTGAGGATCCTCGACCAAGTCGGCGCCGCTCCAGGCCGGGCAGGCGCGCACGCCGGCGCGCTGGAGCGAGTGGAAGAGGTCATTGGCGGCGACTTTACGCGTGAGCTCATCGAGCGCGAATTCGATCGTACGGCGAGTCTCCCAGCGTCGGGACTCGTCGCTCCAGCTCGGCTCGCGGAGAATTTCCGGGTTGCCGAGCGCTTCGACGAGCGCTCTCCACTCGCTGTCGGACTGCACGGAGATCGCGATCCAGCGACCGTCGGCGGTCGGATGGAAGCCGTGCGGAGCGTGCGGAGGACGATCGCTCCCGGCGGGTATCGTGCGCTTCTCGGCGAGCGACGCCTCGGCGATGAACTCTCCCACCTTGTCGGCGACGACCTCGGCCATGGAGAGATCGACGACGCCTCCGTGCCGGCGCCGGCCGAGAGCCCAGGCGGCGATCACGGTTGCCGCCGTGAGGGCAGAGAGCGGGTCGGCGATCACGGTTCCGACGTGAAGCGGAGCGCCGTCCGCGGCGCGCGTCAAGTGACTCAGCCCGCCGTAGGCGTGGACGTTGTTCGCGTAGGCGCGGTACCCGGCGAGCGGCCCGGACTGTCCGAAGCCCGAGATGCTGACGAAAAGGAGATCGCGACGCGCGGAGGCTTCCGCCGCGACGCCGAGGCGCGCCATCCGCTTCGATCCGAAGTTCTCGAGCACGACGTCGCTCCAGCACGCGAGCCGGGGCGCTGCCTCGGGCTCCGCCTCGACGTCGACGGCGATGCTCCGCTTCGAGTGGTTCGATACGGCGAAGTACGCACCTCGTTCCTTCCCGGGAACACCGTGCGCGAACGGGCCGGTCCGACGATAGAGATCGAGCCGCGCGAGGTCTTCGAAGCGAACGACTTGCGCACCCATCGCGCCGAGCAGGGCACCGGCGATCGGTGCGGCGAGAACGTGAGTGAACTCCGCGACGCGGAGCCGACGCAGACCTGCGCCGTTGGCATCCGTGTCGCCGACCTGGCTCGCGCTCGGTGTCCACGTGTACGGACGGCCGGGAAGGCGGGCAGCGACGTCGCCGAGCTTCGCGCTCTCGAGGAAGCCGCGCGATGCGAGCTGTGGAGAGGCGAGGAGATCGTCCGGAGTGTTGACGGGCGTCGCCGGAACCCCGTGCGCTTGGAGTCTCTCGGCGCAGTCGTGGATGCCGAACGCCGCGGTCCAGCTCTCGATCTCGCGATTGATCGCCTCCGCGTTCGTTGCGCGGGCCTCGCGGCCTTCGAAACCGCGCGTCCAGCCGGGAGTTCCGAGAGCGCGAACGAGCCCTGCCCATTGATGGTCGTCGGGTGCGGTGATCCGAACGAATCCGTTGCGGCAGCGAAAGAGGCCGGAGGGTGCGACGTAACGGCCGCTACCTGCGCGTCCGGGGCACGCGTAGATCGCATGCGCGCACTCCGGCAAGGCGCCGAGCATCGCCACGGCTTCCTGCGCGGACACGTCGACGTGCACGGGGCGGCCGGTCTCGCGTCTCCGGTCGAGCCCGTGGAGCGCCGCGAGCGCCGCGACCTGCCCGGTCGCGAGCAGCCCCTGGAAGCCCGGCAGGAGGGAAGGGCGTCCGCCGTCGCGGGGTGCGATCGTCGCAGCGAGACCGCCGGCGGCCGAGGAGACGAGCTCGGAGCCGAGGTACTTCGAGTACGGGCCCGTCAGGCCGAACGCCGTCGTCGTCACCCAGACGCCCTCGTCGTGGCGCTCGACGAGACGGACGTACTTCGCGAGGTCGCGAGGCAGACCGGCGTCGTCGACGACGCGATCGCAGACGATGATGTCGGCGCCGGCGAGAAGTCCCGAACCGAGCGAAGCTTCCCGTGTCGTCTTGTCGCGATCGAGGAGGGCGCTCAGGATCGAGATCCGACCGCCCGAAGAGGTCGCGAGGTTCGGCGCGTAGGCCGGCGGGACACTCGCCGCGGGCACGAGCTTCGTCACGGACGCGCCGAGGCTTCGAAGGATCGCCGTGCAGCTCGCGCCGGCGATGCCGGATCCGAGCTCGACGACCCGGATTCCGCTCAGCGCCGCGAAGGAAGGAGTGTCCGTGGAACCCTCGGTCTAGGTGAGTCCGCGGATCACGTGCTCCCGGAAGAAGCGTCGCCAGGTCTCCGGATCGGATCCGTTGAAGGTCACCGCGGGCATCGACGAGATCGTGAACAGCATCCGCCCGATCCACTCGGAGGCCCGTCGCGCGTTGACGTTGCTCCGCAGCTCTCCTCGCTTGATCGCCGCTTCGACGAACGGCACGAGGAATTCGACCGTGTCGCGGAGGAGGGGCTCGGAGTGGCTCGTGAGCAGCATCGCGAGTCGCTCCCGACTCACGTCGATCCGACTGCGAGCGCCGCTCGCGACGTCGTGCTCGAACGAGGAGAGGATCCCTGCGCATTCCACGACCTGCTCTTCGAGCGTGGCGAGGCTCTCGAGCTGCTTCCGCATGCTGTCGTGGAACAGATGGCTCTCGTACGCGAAGACGGCCTCGATCAGCTCGGCGCGCTCCGTGAAATAGCGATAGACGGTCCCACGCGAGAGATTCGCAGCCTTTGCGACGTCGGAGATGGACGTCTTCTCGGTTCCGAAGCGGAGAAAGCATGCACGCGCGGCGCGAAGGATTTGCTCGCGGACGCGCTCCTGCGCCGATTCGGGAACGGTCGCGACGGGAGCCGTCGTCGCGGACGGCGTGCGAACCTTTCGAGCTTGGCTGGCGCCCATGAGGCGATGCTACAGGATTTGACTCATTGTCTCAACGACGACTACGCTGCCCGGCATGGGTGAGCTCGATCGTCGCGTCGTCGTGGTGACGGGAGCCGGCCGTGGCATCGGTGCGGCCGTCGCCGAGGGTCTCGCTGCCGAAGGCGCGAGGGTCGTGGTCAATGACCTCGGCGTCGCTCTCGACGGGTCGACTCCCGAGGACGGGCCTGCGCACGAAGTCGCGGCCCACATCCGGGGGGCCGGAGGCGAGGCGATCGCCGATGCGAGCGACGTCACGGACTTTGCGGCGGCCGAGCGACTCATCGCGAAGGCGGTGCAGGAGTTCGGCCGACTCGACGTCCTGATCAACGTCGCCGGCATCCTGCGCGACGGGATGATCTTCAAGATGGCGGAGGAGCAGTGGGACGCCGTGATCGACGTCCATCTGAAGGGCACCTTCAACACCACCCGGCACGCTTCGGCGTACTGGAGGGAGAACCGCGGCGGAGAGTTCCGGCTGATCAATTTCACCTCAGCTTCGGGCCTCTATGGTGCGCCGTCCCAGCCCAACTACGCCGCCGCGAAGATGGGCATCATCGGGCTGACGTTCTCGTGCGCGAACGCGCTTCGGCAGTACGGAGTGACGTCGAACGCGGTCTCGCCCATCGCGACCACGCGGATGACCATGACCGTCGACAAGGGCCGGGCCATCGGACGCTACACGCCAGAGAACGGGCGCCTCGACGCGAGGAATGTGGTCCCGGCCGTCGCCTATCTCGCGAGCGAGCGGTCGGGATGGCTGAACCGTCGCGTGATCACCGCGGGCAACGGTCGGATCGGTTTGATGAACGAGCCCGATCTGCAGCGGGAGATCACCGCCTCGAGCGGCGTCTGGGACGTCCCGACGGCGTTCGCGGAGATCGAGGACTCGTTCCGCGCGGCGGTCCAGCATCCGAACATCTTCGATCGTCCGCGCGGCTGAGGACGAGCTCCGCCTGCTCACGGAGTCTCCTTCGCCTCACCGAGCCACGCTTCGGCGAGCCGGGAGTACTGGAAGTGCTCGTCGCCGAGGACGACGCGGCCGAGCAACGCACGGCGCAGATGGACGTGCGGCATGGCTTCCCACGTCATGCCGATCCCGCCGTGCATCTGGATCGCCGTCTCGCAGACCTCGCGCGCGTGCTCGGACGCGTAGGCCTTCGCGGTCCGCGCCGCCTCGAGCGCGGCGCGTGGAGGCAGGGCATCGACCGCCCACGCCGCATGGAGCGCGCACCCCCGCGCCGCCTCGACCGAGACGAGCGCTTCCGCGGCCATGTGCTGCAGAGCCTGGAAGGTCGCGACCTTGACGCCGAACTGCTCGCGATCGGAGGTGTAGGCGACCGCGCGATCGAGCGCCGCTTGCATGATGCCCGAGAGATCCGCGGCGAGAGCCGAAAGGGCGAGCGCGAGAGCGCGGTCTCGTGCCTCTGCCTCGAGCGGCTGTCCGAGGTGGCCGATCGCGAGAGGTCGTGAATCGCGCGGGACTCGCCGCAGCACGCGCGTCAGGTCCTGGCTCTCGAGCGGCGCGCCGAGCTCGACGACACCGATGTGGCCGCTCACGGGGTCGACAACGAGGCCTCCCACCGCACCGCCGGCCTCGAACGCGATCCCGTCCTCGCCCGCTCTTGCCCATCGCTGGAGCCGCACGTCGAGCACCGGTGCGAGACGAAGCTCGCCGGCTCCGAGCGAGCGCAGGACGTCCTCGGAGGCGCCCGCTTCGCGGAGGACCTGGCTCACGCACACCGCGGAGCCGATGAACGGAAGCGGCACGGAGAAACGGCCGAGCTGCTCTGCGACGAGCGCGATCTCGACGCCCGACGAGGGCGCTCCACCGACGAACTCCGGGAGTCGCATTCCGAGGAAGCCGACCTCGGCGAGCTTTTTCCACGAAGCCGAACCATCCGCGGGAGGTTCGAGGCTCGCCGGGGAGTCGGGTGCGAGCGCGCGTGCCAGCTGCTCCGCGGTTTCCTGGATCTGCCGTTGCTCGTCCGTCAGCCGGGCGTCCACGCGCTCCTCCTCCGGGCGAGGCGAAGCGTACCGGACGGCTTGCGTTCGTGCGAATCAAAAGTACAATTTCAGTCTGATTGTCCGATCCCGGCTCGATGGAGGGACGACGCGTGTCCGACAGCAACGGAGTACCCGAGCAGTGGCGGCTGGGCGACGCGTTCGTGCCCAAGGGCCGCTACGTCGATCGGGAGTTCTTGCAGCTCGAGTACGACCGGCTCTTCCCCAAGGTCTGGCAGATGGCGTGCCGCGAGGAGGAGATCCCGGACGTCGGCTCCTATCTCGAGTACAAGATCGGTGATCAATCGATCATCGTCGTTCGCTCTGGAGCGGATCGAATCCAGGCGTTTCACAACAGCTGCATCCATCGCGGCAGCAGGCTGATCCAGCATGCCGGCTGTGCCACCGAGTTCCGGTGTCCGTTTCACGGCTGGCGCTATTCCCTGGATGGGAAGTGCACGTTCATCCACTTCGAAGAAGAGTTCGACCACCGCCCCGACGAGTTCAAGCGGCTCCGCGACGCGCGATGCGAGCGGTGGGGCGGCTGGGTCTTCGTCAACATGGATCGCGACGCCGAGCCGCTCCTCGACTGGCTCGATCCCTTGCCGAAAGTCCTCGGGCCCTTCGAGCCCGAGCGAATGCGGTATGCGTGGCACAAGCGCACGATCCTCCCTGCGAACTGGAAGACGGCGATCGATGCGTTCATCGAGGGCTATCACACTCCCGCGACGCATCCGCAGTACATTCGACTCTCCGTGAACGGAACACGTGACGCGAGCCCGTGCTCGGTCGACGAGTACGCGTTCGCGCCCTACAACCCGACGTTCACCTTTCGTAATTGCTCGCGGTTCGTCTTCGGCGTGCGCGAGGACGCACCCGTCGCCGGCGCGGCGGCGCGCGGCAACCCGGCGCAGATCCGAGCGCTCATCGCCTACCAGCTCGACCAGCTCCGCGCGCTCAACAACGAGCACGATCTGCGAGCCGCGGAGGAGCTCCTTCGGATCGACGCGGGCGATACTCCCATCTACCAGGTGTTCGGAGAGCTCCGTCGCAAGTTCGCCGAGGAGGCCGGCGTCGCCCCTCCGGATCTCACTCTCCAGCAGATTGCCGCCGGGCAAGGCGACTGGCACTTCCATCCGACGATGGTCAACCTCGTCGAGCCCGGCAGCATCCTCGGCTACCGCTCGCTACCGAACGGGGACGATCCGGACTCCTGCATCTTCGACGTCTGGTCCTTGTACTTCTGGCCCGAGGGCGGCGCGCCGAAGGTCGAGCTCGAGTTCGTCGAGCGCTGGAAGGACGGCGACTGGGGCGAAGTCCTGACGCAGGATTTCCGCAACATGGGGGCCGTCCAGCAAGGGATGCACTCGCTCGGGTTCGAGGGCCACTGGCTCAACCGCAAGCAGGAGATGTCGATCCACAACGCGCACCGCATCGCGGATCGGTTTCTCTTCGGTGTGGATGCTTGAGCCGCGTGGCCCTCGTCACCGGCGGCTCTCGCGGGATCGGTCTCGCGATCGCTCGCCGGCTCGTGGAAGACGGACTCACGGTCTGCGTCGTGGACGTCAACGAGAAGGCGCTCGCTCGCCTGGAAGGCGCGGGACTCGATGCGGAACGTTTTCAATCGCGGCACGTGTCCGTCCTCGATCGTGACGCGATGGGGCGCGTGATGGAGGAGCTCGTCGCGCACCACGGCAGCCTCGACGTGCTCGTCAACAACGCGGGAATGACGCGCGCCGGGACGCTCCTCACGCAGACGGACGAGGATTGGGACCTCGTGATCGACACGAACCTGAAGGGACCGTTCGTCTGCAGCCAGCTCGCCGCACGACACATGAAAGCCGGTGGCGGCGGGGCGATCGTCAACATCGGCTCCGTCTCGGCGCACGGGATCCGGAGCGGTCCGCCGGCATACGCGGCGGCCAAGGCGGGCCTCGAGGGTCTGACCCGCAACGCGGCGATCGAGCTCGGCCGCGACGGAATCCGCGTCAACCTCATCGTCCTCGGCACGATCGAGTCGGAGTGGCTTCTGCAGCGAAAGACGGCCGACGAGCTCGAGGAAATGCGATCGAGCACGCTGACGGGGCGACTCGGGAGGCCGGAGGATGTCGCCTCGGTCGTCTCGTTTCTCGTGTCCGAGAATGCAGGCCACGTCACGGGCCAGCTCTTCTCCGTTTCCGGAGGGCAATGGCTGCCTTGAGCGGCCGGGCGAGTGAAACCGATGAGCGACTCGAAGAAGTATGGAGCCGACCTCGAAGTCGACGAGGACCCCGAGTCCTGGGTCCTCTACGAGACGCTCGAAGGCGGGATCGCACGCGTCACGCTGAATCGCCCGCATCGGAAGAACGCGATCCTTTCTCCGGACATGCACGTGATTCTCGCGGAGCGTCTCGCACGAGCGAACGACGACGACGAGGTCAAGGTGATCGTGCTCGCGGGCGCGGGGAGCGACTTCTGCTCCGGCGACGACGTGCGCCGCATGCCCGTCGAGCGGGCAGGTCTCAAGAAGGGAAAGAAGCTGCCGCAGACGGCGCGCATCCGGAACGCAGTGCGGCTGGACGAGAACCTGCGAAATCTTCTCTTCACCTCGAAGACCGTCATCGCGGCTTGCCAGGGCGCCGTCATCGGCGCGGGCTTGAACCTGGCGCTCGCCGCCGATCTCGTCGTCGCGGCGGACACGGCGTACTTCGCGCGTCCGCAGGCACGCATCGGATTCGCCGGGTTCAGCACGGCCCTGCCCCTCGTGCTCCTCAAGATGGGTGTCAACCGCGGCTACGAGGCGATGATCACCGGCCGGAAGGTGAAGGCAGCGGAGCTGAAGGACTGGGGCGTCGTGAACTCCGTGGTCCCCGAGGCGGATCTCGCCGGTGAGGCTCTTCGCTACGCGAAGGCGATCGCGAGCCACTCGGCGGACGGCCTCATGATCGGCAAGCACGGCCTGCACATGTTCTGGGAGCTGATGGGCATGTCGACGTACGGCGCCTTCGTGAAGATGGCTCACCCGCTCTTCACGAACCTCGTCTGGCGCGATGACGAGTTCAACTTCCTCCGCGAGCGAAACGGGCGCGGCGCCAAGGAGGCGCTCGCCGAGCTGAACAAGCGGTGGAAGGACCTGGGCTTCGACGAAGAGTGATCTCGTGAACGCCGAATATGCCCGGCTCGAGCCGCGCACGGTGACCACCGGGCTCGAGTTCCCCGAGGGCCCGGTCGCATTGCGCGACGGCAGCGTGCTGCTGAGCGAGGTCCGCGCCGGCCGGATCACGCGAGTCGACCCGGATGGAGCGAAGCGAACCTGCGCCGAAGCGGGCGGCGGGCCGAACGGTGCCGCCCTCGGACCTGACGGCGATCTCTACGTTTGCAACAACGGGGGCTCGCAGTGGGCGAAGCGCGCTTGGCCGTATGCGGATCCCGGAGCGATCGAGCTCCTCCTGCCCCTCGGTGCCGAGCCGGGCGCGTGCATTCAGCGTGTGGACGTCGACTCGGGGCGGGTCGAGAGCGTCTACGCCGCCTGTGAGGGAGAGCCTCTTCGCCGGCCCAACGACATCGTGTTCGACGCCGAGGGCGGCTTCTGGTTCACCGACAGCGGCGGCGGGACCTCGCGCGTCCGACACGCGACCGGTGTTCTCTACGCGACGCCGGACGGCTCTCGCATCGAGGAGGTGATCCACCCGCTCGAGATGCCGAACGGCATCGGACTGAGCCCCGACGGCGAGACGCTCCACGTCGTGGAGACGCGCACGCGAAGGTTGTGGGCGTGCTCTCTCGCAGGTCCGGGCCGAGTGAAATCCAGGCGCTTGCTCGCCACGATCCCGTCGGGCGGTCCCCTGAACGTCGGCGGCTGCGATTCTCTCTGCGTCGATGCACGCGGGAACGTTCTCGTCGCGACTCTCGGCAGCGGCGGCGTGACCGTCGTCTCGCCAGCGGGAGAGGTCGTGGCGCACGTGCCTCTCGAGGATCCGATGACCACGAACGCGTGCTTCGGGGGGCCGGACCTCCGGACGTTGTTCGTCACGGCGGGCGCGACGGGCGCACTCGTCGCGTTCGACGGCTGGCCGGTCCCCGGTCTGCCGCTCGCCTTCGGGTGAATCGATGGATTTCGGATTCGACGAGCAGCAGAAGGCACTCGCCGCAAGTGTTCGTGACGTGATCGATTCGAGATTCGGGATGGCCTACGTCCGCGGGATGCTCGACGATCCGCGGGGATTCTCGCTCGAGTTCTGGGCGGAGGCGGCGAAGCTCGGCTGGCTCGGACTTCTCGTCGAGGAGAGATACGGCGGGCTCGGGCTCGGTCCCCTCGAGATGGCCGCGGTGCAGCAGGAGCTCGGGCGAGGCGTGGTCCCCGGGCCGTACCTCGCGTCGGCGGTGCTCGCGAGCGTCGCTCTTCAGCGGTACGGCTCGGAGCGACAGAAGAAGCGCTGGCTCCCGTCGCTGGCGGCAGGCGACGAGATCGCCACTGTGGTTTTCCCGGAGGCTCATCGCGCGTCGGAGGAGGGCTTCGTCGGCTTCACCGCGGAGCGTCCCTCGCGAACCGCGTTTCGCGTGACGGGCGAGCAGCGCTTCGTCCTCGACGCGCACGTGGCGGATCTCGCCGTCGTGCCCGCGATCGCGGAGGAGGGAGTCACACTCTTTCTGGTCGAGACATGCTCTCCGGGCGTAACCACGCAGCCGATCCGCACGATCGACGACACGCGGCGTCTGGCGACGATGCGTTTCGATGGGATCGAGGTCGAAGCGAATCAGATTCTGGGAGAAGCGGGCGCGGGTCTCGTGCTCTTGGAGGCGGTCGCGGACGTCGGTCGCGTGGCGTTGTCCGCCGAGATGGTGGGCGGCGCCGAGCGAGCGCTCGAGATGTGCATCGATTACGCGCGCGTCCGCGAGCAATTCGGGAGGCCGATAGGCAGCTTCCAGGCGATCCAGCACAAATGCGCCGACATGCTCGTCCGCGTCGAAGGGGCTCGCGCGATGACTCTTGCGGCAGCAACTTCACTCGCACACGGAGACGCGGACGCGACTTCCGACGCGGGCATCGCAAAGTCGTGGTGCGGGGAGGCGTACCGGATGGTGACGACGGAGGGTGTGCAAATCCACGGCGGTCTCGGCTTCACATGGGATCTCGACATGCACCTGTTCTACAAGCGCGCCAAGTCGAGCGAGACGTCCCTTGGAGATGCGCGCTTCCATCGTGCACGCCTGGCCGAGCGGGCACTCGGGGAGAGCTGAATGGCGAAGCGTGCGATCGAGCCGGGGCTCCTACGTCTCCCGGACGGCGAGGGTCGTGAGCTTCGGCTCTGCGCGAATCGTTGTGACGGCTGCGGCGTCGTGTTCCATCCGCCGCGCCCCGTCTGTCTCGCTTGTCATGGACGAGCCATGAGCGATGCACCTCTCGAGGGGGCGGGTACCCTGTACGCGTTCACGCGTGTGGCGATGGCGATGCGTCCCGGAATGCGCACGGAGCGCGGCTACTGGGTCGCGCACGTGGACCTCGACGGCGGACCGCGCGTGCAGGGTCTTCTCGCTCCCGACGTTGCCGAGCCGCGCATCGGCATGCGGCTGCGACTCGGGATCGAGACCGTCCGCGTCGAGGAGAGCGGGGAGGAGATCGTGGTGCACCACTTTGCCGCGGACGAGGCTCGAGCGTGAAGACCGAGAACATCGCTCTCCTCGGCACGGCGATGACGCGTTTCGCCGATCATCGCGACCGCACGCTCTTCGAGCTCGCCACCGAGGCGGGGCTTGGCACTCTGACGGATGCCGGAATCGACCTGCGCGACGTGGGTGAAGCGTACGTCGGCTCGATGATGGCGCCGCCGATGCTCGGGGTGCGGATCTTGAAGCAGCTCGGGCTGACGGGGCTGCCCGTCGTGACGATCGAGGCGGCTTCCGCATCGGGACTCGTGGCTCTGCGCGAAGCGTCGTTCGCGGTCTCGAGCGGCCGTTGCGAGGTCGCGCTCGCCTTGACCTACGAGCACGCGATGCAGCGCCTGCCCGGGAGCGGAGGCATGACGCCGGGCTACGAGACGTTGATGGCGTCCCCCGCCTCGTTCGCGCTCTGGGCGAGCCGCCGGATGCACGAGCGCGGAACCAAGCCCGAGCACCTGGCGAAGCTCGCCGCCAAGAACTGGAACGCGGCGCGCGAGAACCCGCTCGCATATCACCGCGCCGATCACGTCGTCACGCCGCAGGAAGTCCTGGCCTCGCCGAGCGTCGCTTCGCCGTTGACGCAGATGATGGGAGCGCCGATGGGCGGAGGGGCTGCGGCAGTTCTTCTCGCGAGCCCGGACCGCGTACGGCGCCGGCGTCCCGGCGAGCCGCTCGTGCGCGTGCTCTCGTCGTCCCTGGTGACCGAGTCCTGGGATCCCGAATGGATCGCACTCGGACCCGCGGTCGGACCGCCCGGAATGACCGCCGACGCCGCCCGCCGGGCGTTCGAAGCCGCCGGTGTCGGTCCGGAGGACGTGGACGTCGCCTACGTGCACGACTCGTGGATCAACGAGGAGCTCGAGTACTACGAGCAGCTCGGCCTCTGCGCGCCGGGCGAGGCCGAGAAGCTCGCGGAGGAAGGCACCACCGCGCTCGGCGGAAGAATCCCCGTGAACGTCGACGGTGGACTCGTCGCGCGCGGACACCCGATCGGCCCGACGGGCCTCGCCCAGGTGCACGAGATCGGGCTACAGCTCCGCGGGCGAGCCGGCAGGCGTCAAGTCGAAGGAGCGACGACCGCGCTGGCGCAGCTCGTCGGCGGAGGCAGCTCGGCGATCGTCTGTTTGTTTCAGCGCGACGGTCGCGTCGCGTGACGGCAGGCCGTCAGAGCTCGAGCTCGAGGTGCGCGTGCCCGCGCACCGTCGCCGTCAGCACCCGCTTCTGGCTTCCCTCGACCACCCGGTAGCGCGGAAAGCGTTCGGCAAACTCCTCGAGCAGCACGCGCGCCTCCAGGCGAGCGAGAAACTGCCCCAGGCAGATGTGGAGCCCCGATCCGAAAAACAGGTTCCGCGGGGGGCGCCGATCCGCGATGAACCGATCCGGCTCGGGGAACTCGCGCTCGTCCCGGTTGGCTGCGCCGAGGAGAAAGTAGACCCAGCTCCCCTTTGCAATCGTGACTCCGTGGATCTCGACGTCGCGCGTCGCCACGCGCGCGACGTAGTGCGACGGCGTGTCGTAGCGGAGCGCCTCGTCGACGGCCGGCGCGATCAGGCTTCGGTCGGAGAAGATCCGCTCGCGCTCCGAAGGGTGCTCGGCGAGTGCTGCGAGCGCATTGCCGATCAGCTTGGCGGTAGTCTCGGAGCCGGCCGCGGCCATCAGGTTGCAGAACATCAGCACGTCGTGGTCCGAGAGATCGAGATCGTCGCCGTCCCGTGTCAGGTGATCGCTCTGGCAAATGAGGCTGATCATGTCGTCGCCCGGCGCGCGTCGACGCTCTTCGATCAAGCCCCGAATGTAGTCGGAGATCTTGCGCGACGCCTCGACGGCGGCCCGCGGGACGGCGACTTGTCCCTCCTCGCGAGCGAGAAACGTGTCCCACCACTCGCGCAGCACGGGACGGTCCTCTCGGGGCACGCCGAGGAGCAGGCCGATCACGTCCGACGGAATCGGGCTCGCGATCTCGACCGCGGCGTCGACCACGGTGCCGGGACGCAGAGGATCGAGCACCTCGCGCACGATCTCGCGGACCTGCGGCTCGAGCGCGGCGATGCGGTTCGGCGTGAAGGCGCGGCTCAGGATCCCTCGCACGTGGTCGTGCCGCGGGGGATCCATCGAGATGATCGAATACTTCCGGCCATCCTCGTCCGGGTTCTCGATGGCCGGACCGTGCCGCGAGGAGAACCCGTCGTGATCGCGGAGCGCGCTCCACACATCCTCGAAGCGCGAGAGCACCCACATCCCGACTTCTTCGCAGCGGTAGACCGGCGCCTCGTCGCGGAGTCGTCGGTACACCGGATACGGATCGTCGAAGATCTCCCGCGAGAAGGGGTGGTAGTAGACCTTCACCCGTCACGTCTCATCGGCGAAGACGCCCGGCGTCTCGCCGTAGTCGACGGGGGAGAGCTCGTTCAGACCGCCGTCCGCGTGCACCACGGTCCCCGTCAGGAAGCGAGCGGCGTCGCTCGCTAGGAAGACGACCACCGGCGCGATCTCCTCGCGCGGGCTCGCGCCGCGCCCCATCGGGCTGCACGCTGCCGTCCGGGTGTAGTTGTCCCAGACCGTTCCGATCATGCGCTCCTGCACCGGCGTCAGCGCGAACGGGCAGAGGACGTTCACGCGGATGCCGTGGACCGCCCATTCGTTGGCGGCGACCTTGGAGAGCGCCGTGATGGCACCCTTCGCTGCGGAGTACGCGGCCGTGTACTTCATCCCGGTCAGCGCAGAGCCCGAAGTGAAGTTCACGATCGAGCCGCCGCGCTCCTTCAGGTGCGGCAGGCACGCCTGCATGAAGCGAAGCGTCGCGAGCGGACCGGTCGCGTGAGAGAGGTCCCAGTCTTTCATCGAGGTGCGCTCGATCGTCCGGGGAGGGGCGAAATACTGGGCGGCGTTCACGAGGACGTCGATCCGGCCGAATGCCTCCGTCGCTTCCGCCACGCTGCGCTCGACGTCTTCTGGCTTTGCGACGTTGCAGCGCGTGAAGTGCGCCCGCCCGCCGGCATCCACGATCGCGCCTGCGGCGGCGGCACCCGCTTCGGCGTTGATGTCCGCGATCGAGATCGAGGCTCCTTCCGCTGCCAGGGCCTCGCACACCGCTCGCGCGATTCCCTGTCCTCCACCCGTGACGAGCGCCGCGCGACCGACGAGAGCTCCCATGTCCCGATTCCTCTCCGCCGCGGCGCTCACTTCCGAGGCATTCCGAGCAGGCGCTGCGCGACGATGTTGCGCTGGATCTGCGACGTACCACCGAAGATGGATTGCGCGAGCGACCAGAAGTAGTCGTCCAGGCGCGGCGTGCGGTGAGAGAGTGCTTCCGCGCCGAGGAGGTCCATCATGACGCCGTGGACGGCGCGATCGGCTCGAGTGAGCAGGAGCTTGTCGACCGAGCCGGCCGCACCGGGAGCATCTCCTCCCATTCGTTTCGAGAGCGTCCGCTGCGCCTGGATCTCGAGGACGCGGAGGGCGACCTCCGCGCGAGCGAGAGCGATCCGACCGGCCGCGTCGACCTCGAGCTCGCCCTTGCGCAGGCGCTCTTCGAGGCCCTGGATCGTGCGCCGCATCCGCGCGATCCAGCCGTTGTCTGCGGGTCCGCGCTCGAAACCGAGAAGGAAGTTGGCGATCTCCCAGCCCTGTCCCGGTGCGCCGAGAAGAGCCCCTGCCTCGACCTCGACCCCGTCGAAGAACACCTGCGCGAACTCGTTCGACCCGTAGGCCGTGACGATCGTTCGCACCTCGATTCCGCGGAGATCCATCGGAACGAGGAAGACGGAGATTCCCTCGTGCTTCCTGCGGTCGGGCTCGGAGCGCGCCAGGAGGAAGCACATCTGCGAGTAGCGGGCGTCGGACGTCCAGATCTTCTGGCCGTCGATCCGGTAGCGAACGGCGCCATCTACGCCGCGAAAGCGCTCGGCGCGCGTCGCGAGGCTCGCGAGATCCGAGCCTGCTCCGGGCTCGCTGAACCCTTGGCACCAACGCTTCGTGTGCTCGAGGAGGCTTCGAAGATGGACCGTCTTCTGCTCGGGTGTCCCGAACTTCGCGATCGCTCGGGCGAGATGCCCCTGGCCGAGAGGAAGGGGCGCGCCGGCGCGCCCGAGCTCTTCGTTGAAGATGGCCTCGAAGGATTCCGGAAGACCCTGCCCGCCGAACTCCTTCGGGAGAGACAGCCAGTCATACCCGGCGTCCGCGAGGCGGCGATGCCAGGCGCGCTCCGCGGCTTCGCGTGCGTCGGACTCGTGCGGAACCTCCGGCGGCACGTTCTCGGAGAGCCATGCGCGGAACCGGCGGCGAAAGACCGCCTGTTCAGGGTTGTCGCTGAAGTCCATGGCTTCCGTCAGATTGCACAAAAGAACAGTCTTTGTATAGTCATCCCGTCTGGCGGCGGAAAACGGCTCGGAGGGACCCGTGAACGAAGAGATGCGAACGGAGCCGGAGGCATCCTCGGCGCTGTTGCGGCGCTTCTACGAGACCGCACGCACGATCCGCGAGTTCGACGATCGGATGCGTCGCGGTCTCGCCTCGGGCGAGTTCATGATGAGCTACTGGCCCGTCGAAGGGCAGGAGGCGATCTCGACCGGAGTATGCGCCGCGCTCGAGCCGGACGATCGGATGGTGATCACCTATCGGTGCGCCGCCGACGCGATCGCGAAGGGCGTCGACCTCGGCGAGCTCGCGGGCGAGCTCCTCGGGAAGTCGACGGGAACGTCGGGCGGTCGCGGCGGCGCGATGGGCATCAGTGCGCCCGACATCGGACTTCTCGCCACGACCGGCATCGTCGGTGCGGGCGCACCGATCGCGACGGGCGTCGCTCTCGCGGCCCGACAGCTCGGCTCCGGACGCGTCACCGTCGTCTCGTTCGGGGACGGCGCGACGAGCATCGGCGCGGTCCACGAGGCGATGAACCTCGCGTCTCTCTGGCAGCTTCCGCTCGTGTTTCTCTGCCACAACAATCTCTTCGGCGAGGGAACGCCGGTCGCGGAGTACACGCGCACCGAGCGTTTCTCGGATCGGGCGGCCGGCTACGGAATGCCGGGTGTCACGGTCGACGGCACCGACCCGGTCGCGGTCCACAAAGCGGCGAAGGAGGCGGTCGCACGTGCGCGTAGAGGCGGTGGTCCGACGTTCCTCGAAGCGATCGCGTTCCGGTTGAACGGGCACTACTTCGGCGATCCCTGCACCTACGTCGACGCCGCGAAGCTCGAAGCGGCCAGGGGGAACGAGCCGATCGCGAAGCTGCGGAATCGACTCGTCTCCGGCGGCGTCACGGCGGCCGACCTCGATGCCCTCGATCAGCGCATCGCGGACGACGTCGATCGAGCGGTGAGCTCCGCGGTCGCGGCGGACATGCCCGCTCCCGAGACTCTCTACGCGCACGTCTACGGCGGGACCGACCGGTTCGGCGCCGTCTCCGAAGGGAAGCGCATCGCCACGTCGGTGAGCGCGGGAGCGGAGAGCGAGCTGTCGCTCGCCCAGGCCGTGAACCAGGCTCTGGAGCAAGCGATGGCGCGCGACGACAGAGTCGTGCTTCTCGGCGAGGACATCGCCGATCCGATGGGCGGTCTCTTCACCTGCACGAAGGGTCTGTCGACCCGGTTCGGCCGCGATCGCGTGCGCGCGACGCCGATCGCCGAGGAGGCGATCGTGGGCTGCGCCATCGGGGCCGCGCTCGACGGTCTTCGCCCGGTCGCGGAGCTCATGTTCGTCGACTTCCTCGGCGTCTGTCTCGATCAGCTCGCAAACCACGCTGCAAAGCTGCGCTTCATGACGGGTGGCCGCGTGCACGTCCCGATCACGCTGCGCTCCGTCGAGGGGGCGCACTCGGGACCGCAGCATTCGCAGGCGCTGGAGGCGTGGTTGACGCACGTCCCCGGCCTGAAGGTCGCGGTCGCGAGCACACCGCGCGACGCGAAGGGCCTCCTCACGACGTGCATCGAGGACGACGACCCCTGCGTCTTCATCGAGCCGATGCAGCTCCTTCTCGCGCGCACGATGCGCGGTCTCGTACCGGACGGGGAGATCCGGATTCCGCTCGGCCTCGCAGACGTGAAGCGCGACGGAAAGGACGTGACCGTCGTCTCGTGGGGCGCGGTCGTGCACGCGGCCCTGCAGGCGGCGGCGGAGGTCGCCTCCGAGGGGATCGAGGTCGAGGTCGTCGATCTGCGGAGCCTCGTCCCGCTCGACCTGGAGACGGTTCTCGCCTCGGTCGGGAAGACGCGCTGTCTCGTGATCGCGCACAGCGCCACGACGTTCTCGGGGTTCGGTGCGGAGATCGCGGCGCTGGTCTCGGAGCGCTGCTTCGGCGAGCTGAAGGCGCCCGTCTCTCGCGTCGGAGCGGCCTTCACGCCCGTGCCGCGGGCACACTCGCTCGTCGCGGCGCACAGCCCCGGAGCGCCGCAGATTGCGGCCGCAGTGCGGCAGGTCTGCCGATGACGGAGGTGCGGATCCCGAAGACCGGCGACGCCGTCGAGGAAGGAACGCTCGTCGAGTGGCTCGTCGAGGACGGTGCGCGCGTCGAGCGCGGCGATCCGCTGTACCTTCTCGAGACCGACAAGGTCGCGATGCAGATCGAGGCGCCGAGCGCGGGCGTGGTCGCGCGCATCGGAGTGCCGGGCGAGATCTACCCCGTCGGCGAGCTGGTCGCGACGATCACCGAGCGACCGGGATGAGTCTTGGGGGGAGCGAGGCTTCGGCCACGGATCCCCGCGGCGAAGTTTGCGTCGAGCGGCTCTCCCACATCCGCCGCTGAATCGGCAAGCACATGGCGACGTCTCGTTCGACGTCGCCTCACACGGTCATGGCGATGGAGGTCGACTACACCCGCGTGCGCGCGGAGCTCGACCGCGCGAAGAGGGAAGGACGTTCGCTCTCGTACCTGCCGTTCGTCGCGGCCGCGGTCGCGGAAGCGATCGTCGACTTCCCGCACGTGAACGCATCCATCCTCGGCGACGACCTGCACGTCTTCCCCAAGCTGAACCTCGGCATCGCCGTCGATCTCGACTTCCAGGGCTTGATCGTCACCGTCGTTCGCGGCGTTGCGGAGAAGCCGTTGGCCGACGTCGCAAGCGAGATCGAGGAGCTCGCGACACGCGCTCGAAATCGGGCTCTTTCGCCCGACGACGTCGCGCACGGGACCTTCACGATCACCAACGCGGGCGGGTACGGGACGCTCTTCACCGCCGCGATCATCAACCAGCCGCAGGTCGCGATCCTTTCCACCGACGGGATCACGCCCAAGCCGGTCGCGGTTGCGCGGGAGAGCGGTGGCTGGGATGTCGAGGTCCGTCCGATCGGTGTGCTGACGCTGACCTGGGGCCACCGCGCCTTCGACGGAGCCTACGCCGCGGCCTTTCTCAAGCGGTCGAAGACGGAGCTCGAGCAGCGCGACTGGCGCGCCGCCGTCGAAGGGAGAACTGAAGAATGACGACGACCGACTTCGGCCCGTACGTGCACTACGAGAAGGAAGACGCGGTCGCTCGCATCGTCCTCGACGACCCGAAGCGAGCCAACGCGCAGTCGTTCCGCGAAGCGAGCTGCAGAAGACGGCCGAGGATCTCGCGGCGAAGATCGCGCGCGCGCCCGGATCGACGCTCGTGGCGACGAAGACGACGATCCGGCGCGCGTGGGAGCTGATGGGCATGCGGATCCATCAGCAGATGTCGACCGACATGGTCGCGATCGTGGCCGGGCACACGGACTTTCAGACGAAGCTGAGAGAGCTCGCGGCTTCCGGGAAGAAGCCGCGCGAGGTGACGAAGGAGGAGAAGTAGCTCAGGCGCCCGCGCGCGAGCCTCGCTCGATCAGCTCGATGCGGGTGCCGTCGGGATCGAGAGCGAAGAGGCCGCGGTTGCCGCTGCGAAACGCGGATCGCGTGCTCTGCAGCACGCGGCCGCCGTGTTTCTCGATCGATTCGGCGACGGCATCGAGTGTTTCGACGGCGAAGCTGAGGTGTGTCAGCCCGAGCTCGTTCATCGCTCGCCGCTCGCCCGTTCCTCGATGGCCGGGCGCGTCGTAGTGCAGGAGCTCGATGCGCCAACCGTCGCGCTCCAGGTACACCAACCGAAGGCGCGTGCCTTCGACCTCGAGGATCCGGGCGGTCGCGTCGTCGCCGACGTCGAGTCGACCAACCTCGCGAAAGCCGAGAGCTTCGCGATAGAACGCGAGGGATCGATCGAGATCGCTGACACAGATGCCGAGATGCGTGAGCCGGAGTTCTGTCACGGTCGTCGCCCGCTCCTTCAGAATTGACAATGTGACGAAAGTTGTTCCATCATCCCTACCATGCGCGCAGCCATCTTTCTCGAGCAAAACCGTCCCTTGTCGGTCGAGGATGTGCAGGCAATCGATCCGGGGCCGCGCGACGTCGTCGTGCGCGTCACGGCGAGTGGGGTGTGTCACTCCGACGTTCACGTGGTGAGCGGGGCGCTTCCCGTTCCACCGCCCGCGATCCTCGGCCACGAGGGCTGCGGGATCGTCGAGGCGGTCGGCCGAGAGGTCACGCGCGTGAGCGTCGGCGATCGCGTGATCGGGTCTTTCATCCCGGCATGCGGGAGCTGCTGGTTCTGCCTCCGTGATCAGTCGCATCTGTGCGCGAACACCTACGGCGTGATGGGAGCGCCTCGGGCATCGCGCAAGGACCGCACCCCGCTCGTGGCCATGGCGGGTCTCGGCACGTTCGCCGACAGGATGACCTGCGACGAGATGTCGCTGGTGAAGATCGAGACCGACGTGCCCGACGAGCAGCTCGCTCTCATCGGCTGTGGTGTGACGACCGGCGTCGGCGCTGCTCTGAACACCGCAAACGTGAGGGCCGGTGACACGGTCGCCGTCATCGGTTGCGGGGGTGTGGGTCAGTCGGTCATCCAGGGCGCTCGGATCGCGGGAGCGGCGCGCATCATCGCCATCGATCCGGTCGAGATGAAGCGCACCGCCGCGATCTCCCTCGGCGCGACGGACGTGATCGACCCGGGCCAGGGCAATGCGGTCGAGCAGGTGCAGGCACTCACCGCGGGAATCGGCGTCGACTACGCGTTCGAGGTGATCGGAACTCCTGCCACTGTCGAGCAGGCGTTCGCGATGGCACGGAACGGCGGCGCGGCCGTGGCGGTCGGCGTTTCGCGCTTCGACCAGAGCATCACCATCCCCAGCTTCCCGCTCGTGCTCTCCGAGAAGCGTCTTCTCGGCTGCATGTACGGCTCGGCCCAGGTCCGGCGCGATTTCCCGCGCCTCGTGAGCCTGGTCGAGCAGAAGAAGCTCGACCTCGAGCACATGGTCACGCGCACGATGCCGCTCGACGACATCAACGAGGCTTTCCGGGCGATGAAGGCCGGAGAGGTGATTCGCTCGGTTCTCGTCCAGCAGTGACCACTACTTCAGTTGTCTCGGTTTGCGCCGCCGGCCGATCGCGATTCTGCAAAGAGGCCTCGTGGTCCCGAGTTGGCTGCCCACCTTGAGATCGACGGCACTTCGGTAGAGGAGGTGGCGGTCCAGATCGTCGGTGCGTCAATGCGCCGACGAGAGCCCTCGCTCGGCGGACGTCCGCAGCGAGCAGCTCGAGCGCAAGCTCGACGCCGCGGCTGCCGCCCGCGCCGTGACCGTACAGCTAGGCCTGGCCCGCCATGGAAGCGCGAGCTCCCAGCGAGAAGCTTTCACGACGTCGCTTCCGCGGCGGACTCCGCCCTAGCTTAGCTATAGCTAGCGGAGGTCTCGATGCGGTCACTGACTGCGTCGGCAACGGGTGCGACCAGGTCGATCGTGGCGGGCGTGCCGTCGAGTTGCCGGCCGCCTTGAGGGCTCCGAAGAGCGCAAAATTTCATCAGCAATCGTCTGGCGCCTCGAAACGGAATCCTCCCGAGGCCAGAGGGCGTGTCAAGAGATTCGTTTCGGTCGGCGAGGCTAGTCTGGAATGGCGCCCAATCCTCGGCCGGTGGAATGGAGGATGAGGTGGTTGGGATAGGCCTGTACGAATGGGCTATCGCGCTCTCATGGGGGTGGGAACCCGGCGCGTCACAGCGGGCCGCAACATGGGGAACGCAGCAGCGAGATCAATCGGAAGTATGTGAAAAAAGTACTGGGCAGCCTGCGCCCGCTGGCAAGCTTGGAACCGCGGGCGAGGCGGCCGGACTGTGAGCGGCCGGTGTCGAGCCGGTAGGAAGAGGTGGAGACAGGAACGAGCGAGAAGCGAGTTGAGGCGAACCTCGAGCATTGGAAAGCAGACGGCCAGCCGGGCTGCGGTTCGAATTGGTTGCGAGCGCGTCCACTTTTCAACCATCGGTTTCGACTAAGTTCGTTTTCTTTCGGGCTGTGACAGTCCGCTGTGACGGTTTTCCTGTCACAGCGATGCTCTCCGCGACGCCCTCGCCGTCCTTTCGGCGACGGAGCCGATGCTGGAACATCAACGAGGCCAGCGCTGGCCTTGTTCTCGCGGTCATCCAGCCAACGCCAGATTCTCGCGGAGCACTCGCGGATGCCGCGCGGCGATGCGGAGCAACGCCACGGCAGGTCCCTCCGGCATGCGACGGCCCTGCTCCCAGTTGCGAAGCGTGTGGACGCTGATCCCGAGTGCCACCGCGAACATCTCCTGAGAGAGACCGGTGAAGCGCCGCAGTGCCGAGATGTCCTCGCCGCTCTCGATCTTGCCGCGTGCCAGCCGATCACGGAGCCTGCGAGGGATGGCGCGCTCGAAGTCCTTTTCCGTCAGCTCTGGGATGTCGTCCTTCATCGCTTTCCTCCGATGCGATCATAGAAGAGCGTGCGCTCACGCATGGTCGCCTTGCGAGCGCTGATGATCCTCACGAGGTCGTCCTCTTCTTCCGTGTACGCGACCACGATCACGCCGCTGCGGATCGGACCGATCGCCAGAAAGCGATCTTCGTCATCGCTGTGCTCGACGTCAAAGAGGACGAGGTAGTTCTCGGCACCCTCGAAGAGAGCGCGCGCTTCATCGAAGCTGACCCCATGTTTCTCGCGATTCGAGTGGTCCTTCGCCGGATCCCAGGTGACCCGCACTTCGAGATTATAAGCCAATGGCTGAGTCAGTCAACGGACGATGACAACATCCGCCGGATCTTCGAGAACGTGGATCGGAGTCGTGAGAGCACGCCGCGCAACTCGGCGAGACCAGCGAGGGCGAAGAGGGTGGCGTCGCCTCTGCGAGAATCGCGCCAGCACAACGCAGATTCTACGGTTGCTCGCGGGCACCTGGGCTGAGTTGACCTCGGCCGCAGACGAGAGCAAATCGAGCGGCGTGATCCGACTTCGTCGAACAGCCACCCCTCTGTTTTCGACCGACAACGGGCCTGAGGTCTTTCATCAGCAGTTGCGTCCACTTACACGTCGTGCCCACCTGCGGGAGAGGTCGATGGAAGCGAAGTCGTCTTCTCCGTCGAGGCTGTTGCCGGTAGTCCGCCGACGGTTGGTTCCAGCTCCCAGTCGCGGAGGCACTGGGCGAATGGAACCCGGCGCTGACGATGCAATATACGAAGCGATCCTCGAAGTCGTCGAGCGGATGGCCGGTGTTATGGAACGGAGCCCGAGAGCATTCAGTGAGATGGACGAGGAGGCCCTCCGAACCCACTTCCTCGTACAGCTCAATGGGCAGTTCGAGTGGGACGCTACCGGCGAGACCTTCAACTTCACGGGCAAGACCGACATCCTCGTGAACTACGAGGGGCGTCGATTCCCCCCGTCTCCACTTTTCATCGCCCGATCTTGCTCGGGATTCTCTCGAGCGACCTGATGCGCGGACGCGAACTCCTCGGAGGAGGCCCGCGACGCGCAGGCCGTGGCCGCGATCGGCCCTCTCCGCACGCTGGCAGACTACTTGAGCTTCACGAGCGACAGCTGAAGGCTGAAGGTCTTCGTGCCGCGGGCGTGCGGTGGAACGGAGACGGTCAGGAAATAGCGTCGCCCGCCGAGCGGCCGGAAGCGCAGCTCGCGCGTGTCGCCGCCGACGGCATCCTCGACGTTGTTGAGCTGGTCGTCCGAGACCCATGCGCGCACGTCGTCGCGCAGGCCTTTGACCACTAGGGAGAGAGCGTTCTTGCTGCCGAGACCGTTCGGGCAGCCGTCCGGACAGACGTCGAGCGGGATGCGGACCTCCCCGCGCGCCGCGCCTGCGATCTGGATGCCCAAGGTCTTGCGACCGGGCTTGACCCCGGCGGGCGGTAGTCCGGTTCCCTCGACGGACACGGGAAAGTCGTCGCACTCGTCGCCGATTCCGTCGTCGTCGCTGTCGAGCTGCAGCGGATTCCCGGCCGGCGTGAATGCCGGCTTCGGATGTGCGACGAACGGACAGAGGTCGCACGCATCGCCGTAGGTGTCGCCGTCGGCGTCGGCCTGGTCCGCGTTCACGACGTTCGGGCAGTTGTCCGCGATCCCTTGGCCGTCGCCGTCGCCATCGACGTCGCAGGCGTCGCCAAAGCCGTTGCCGTCGCTATCGGGCTGGAGGAAGCCGCCGTAGCGGCCCTCGCCCACGAAGACCTTCGGGTTGTAGTCGCCGGGGCAGTTGTCGTCCTCGTTCGCAACGCCGTCGCCGTCGACGTCGTCGCACCGGCCGTTGACGCCGCCGGGGTTGTAGCCGAGCGGACACTCGTCCTCGTCGTCATCGATGCCGTCGCCGTCGTCGTCCCAGTCGCAGGCGTCGCCGAACGGATCGGGGTCGTGGTTCTCCTGACTGGGGTTGGGCGTTTCGGGACGGTTGTCGACGTTGTCGGGGATGAAGTCCTCGTCGCCGTCGGCGGAGTAGAAGCCCGGACAGCCGGGCGATCCGGGATCGCCGAGCCCGACCATCGCCCAAGCGCTGCGTACGATACTGGCGTCGGTCGGAAGGAAGCCGTGGACGAAGCTCGCCGACCACTCCTCGGCCTTGGCGACCTCGTAGTCGCGCGCGTCGGCGAGCGTGCTGCTCTCGGGGAGGTTCGTGATCGCGCTGAACTTGAGCTGTTGCGTCTTCCAGCGACCCATTCCGGAGAACGACCCCTCCGACCCGACCGTCATCAGGTAGGCGGCCTTGTTGGGCACGCCGCTGATCGAGTGCACGCCGCCGTAGTCGTAGTCCGAGCTCGTCGCGGCGAGGAACTCGGGGTCCTCGATGTGCTGCGGGTCGCCGTAGTCGAGAGGCGCCATCAAACTCCGCGTGGGGCCCGCGCCGCTGGTGCGATCCTCGCCGATGAGCCAGTCCGCGGCCTCGCCGTGCGCCGCGTGCCATTCCTGGTCGGCGAACTCGCCGAGCACGTCGGCATAGCTCTCGTTCAGACCGCCGGCTTCGCCAGCGTAGTAGTGTCCGGAGCCGGGCCCGGCGTTCCAATGGTTCACGCCGTGCGTCATCTCGTGGGCGATCACATCGCGTCCGACCCAGCCGGTCGCCAGCGCGATGTTATTGCACCTCGGGTGCCAATGGGCGTTGGACACCCCGGCGTGGACGAAGACCTCGAGCCGCGCGCTCTCTCCGGTCGCGAAGAGCTTGTCGTTCCACGAGTGCCAGTCGAAGTTGCCGTGAAAGAAGCCGTAGGCGGTCCTGGCATGCTGCTGCGCCTGTACCGCGTCGGGGTCGCCGGAGTAGGCCCCTTCGAACCACCACTCGTCCGCCACGGGTTCGCTGAAGGCCCGCAGGAGGCACTGGTCGTCGTCGTCCGCGCCGCCGTCGGCGTCGCCCAGCTCGAGGTTGAAGCCACTGAAGGCCCCGTTCTCGCCCGTATGCTGGTAGACAAGGGGGCTCTCGTAAAGCAGGGCACCGTCGTGCGCGTCGATCAGGGCGTGGATCGGAATGCCGCCGCCCAGGATCACCTGCCACGCGAGATGGGGCGCGGACGGCACGTCCGCGACCAGGGTTCGATCGAAGATCATCAACTTGGGCTCGACCAACGCCGGCGCGCCCGGGCGAGAGAGCTCCGCGCGCGCCCGCTCCTCGGCCTGATTCTCGGAAAGATAGGGTTTCGTGGTCAGGCGAACGTCGCCGGCGAGAAGACCGCCGATCGTGGCGCGCACCTGTCTGCCGCGCATCACGACCAGGAGCTCGCCGCCGAAGACCTCGATTCCCCTGAACGTCTGATAGAAGAGCACGTTCTGGTCGGCGCCCGTCTTGGCCCGGCGGACGAGGAGGGCGAGATCGGAGCTCGATTGACGATAGAGGTCGGCGTACTTCTCGAGGAAGTTTCGCGCCCGATCGACCGGCGTCGCGCCCGACGCGGTCGTCCGCGTGTGCACGCCGCGCGGAAAGCCGTGCGCGAAGCGGACCTCGATCGGCGTCTGGGACGCCGCTTGGAGATCGTGCAGCGCCGTCACCTGCGGGCTGGCCGGGGTGCCCGGGGCGGGCTGAGCGGCGAGCGCCGCTCCGTCGCTCCAGGGCATCGCGAGCATCGCCAGGAGCCCGATGACGCCGCGCCTGCGACTCTGGGAGCGATGGGAACGAGGGATTCTCCACGAGGTCATGGTTTGGGTCTCCTTTGACCTCGCGGCGTGCGATCGCGGCGCACAATGTTCGCTGAACGATGCCCAACCGCGGATTCGGGCCGCGCCACCTCCTTCCCCCGGCCTCCACTTTCCTTTGCCTGACCCCGCTGACCGCATCTCCCAGTGCGGTCAACGGGTTGTCTCCGACGTAGAGGGACCCCGAGTCGAAACCGCTATCATCCTCCTTTCGGTTGGCTCGACGGTTCGGCCTTCACGGGCAAGCCGGCTCCCATCCCGATCGAAGACGCGGCGGGGCCTCGGTCCTCGAACCACGCGTGCTCGGAGCCGCCCGGAGTCATCGCCTCGCGAATCGTTGCGTGGAGTTGGCGATCGGGGCGATATTCCCGGGCATGCGCATCTCGATGAAAAGTGAGAGTCAGGCCTCGGGGCCGTTGGCCGGTGTACGGGTCTTGGACATCTCGACGGTCGTCTCGGGACCGCTGTGCGGGCAAGCCCTGGGTGACCTCGGGGCCGATGTCGTCAAGATCGAGGCCTTTGGCGGTGACACGACGCGACGAATGGGCCTCCCCGACGCGTGCGGCTTCACCGGTTGGTACCTCCAGTTCAATCGAAACAAGCGAGGACTCGCCGTCAACTTGAAGACCGAGAGCGGGGTAAACGTCCTGAAGCGGCTCGCGCGCACGGCTGACGTGCTGGTCGAGAACTTCCGCCCAGGCGTCGCCGATCGCCTCGGCGTCGGCTTCGACGTGCTGGCCACCGAGAATCCACGGCTCATCTACGCCGCCATCAGCGGCTTCGGTCCCGACGGCCCGTACCGCGATCTCCCCGCCTACGACTCGGTGATCCAAGGTGTTGCCGGCTTCATGCGTACGCAAGGTGGTGGCGACGAGCCGACGCTCGTCCGCTCGATCGCAGCCGACAAAGCGAGCGCGATGACCGCGCTCTACGCCGTTCTCGCCGCACTCTACGCGCGCGAGAAGAACGGCGGCCGCGGCCAGCGCATCGACATCCCGATGCTCGACAGCTGGATCGCCTTCATCCTCCCCGACATTTTCCAGGACCGCACCTACAAGGCGGCGCCCGAGCCCGGCCCAGGGCCGAGCCTGCACCGCACGTGGGCGACCAAAGACGGGTCTGTTGTCATGATGATCATCGAGGATCATCAATTCCACGCGATGTGCCGCGTACTCGAGCGCGAAGACCTCATCGACGATCCCCGGTGCGCAAACCTGATCACCCGTTTCATGAACGCCGACACGCTGTTCGCCGAGCTCGAGACCGAGATCGTGAAACGGACGACGCAGGAGCTCGTTGAGCGCGCGCGCAAGCTCGGCGCGCCCGTCGCGCCCGCCAACGGCATTCCCGAGATGATGCAGGACCCGCAAGCGCTGCACGCGCAGATTGTCATGGAGGTCGATCACGAGGAGGCCGGAACCCTGCGTTACCTCCGGAACCCGGTCCGGTTTGCCGAGACCCCCACCTCGCTCCGCGCCCATCCCCCGAAGCTCGGCGAGCACACCGAAGAGCTCCTGCGTGCGGCGGGGTTCTCGGCAGAAGAGATCGGAGCGCTGCGCGAGGAAGGCGCCGTCGCCTGAGAGCTTGTGAATCAATCCCCGGACCGAGCCGGAAGGTCGAGGCGCCCCACCTGCACTGCGTGATCCCCGACAGATCCGATTCAGTGCTTGTGCTTGTGCGTTAGCAGACGAGTCAGCCCCGCGACCGTCGCCTCCTGAATCGCCGCTTCGTTCGAGCGCGCCGATGAGCCTGGCGACACCCCGGACTCGATACGACTGGACTTCGTGGCTGGGCCGACGGGCTGCACGCGGCCTTCGAGCATCGTTCCCCAGACCGCGATGTCCTTCAGCTTCTCGGGCGCCACCGCGTACGGGCTCTGCTCGAGGATCGTCAGGTTCGCATCCTTGCCCACCTCGATCGAGCCGACCTTCTTCTCCTGCTGGATCGAGTAGGCCGCATCGATGGTCACGGCACGGAGCGCGACATCGAGCGGCACCCTGTGCTGCGGACCGGCCACCGGCCCCTCGGCCGTGGCTCGTGTCACCGCCGCCCAGACGAGCTGCATCGGCTTGGCCGGAGCCATCGGCATGTCGGAGTGGAAGGAGAGCGAGCCGTTGGCCTTCAGCACGTCGCCATGTGGCACCATGTTGGCCGCACGCTCGGGACCAATGCCGAGCTTGGCGTAGCGCCCGGCAAGGGCCGTCACGTAGTACGGGTTCGAGCTGACGAGGCCGCCCATCCTGATCCACTTGGCGACCTGGTCGGGTTGTGCAAAGCCGAAGTGCACGAGCACCGTGCGGTGGTCCGTGCGCGGCTTGCGCGCCATGGCCTTCTCGAGAGACGCGAGTACCACGTCCAGCCCGGCGTCGCCGTTGTTGTGGATGTGGATCTGGTAGCCCGCATCCCAGTAGGTCTGGAACATGAAGTCGAACGCCGGCGGTTCGACGATCCAGGCGCCGTGGTGGCCGTCGGTGTAGCCGGCCTTCATTTGCATGAGCTGGCTGTAGATCGCGCCGTCAGTGAAGAGCTTGACCTGGTTGGGCAGGTACCAGGTGCGCCCCTTGCCCCAGTTCTCGACCTTGCGCGTCTCGGCCAGCAGACTCGCCGCGTCGTTGGGCTTGATGGCGAAGAAGCTCTTCCCGTCGCCGATGAAACAGTGGTTGAAGGGGGTGGCGTCGTCCGAATGCACGGCGTTGATCGCGTCCTGCATCGGCTTGCTGAGGAAGCCGCCCGGTTCGCAGGCCAGCGTGATGCCGTTGCGGTGATAGTAGGTCTCGCTGAACTCGAGGCCCGCGCGGAACTGATCGGCCGAGGCCATGTAGGGCGCGACCTTGGGCAGAAGCGCAAGCATCCCTGCCTCGAAGAAGTGGCCCTTGGGCAGGCTCAACTGCTCCTGCGCGGGCTTGGGCAGGGACCTGACCAAGCCCTCGTCGATGCCGGTGAGCTCGAGAGCCGCGTCGTTGAGGAAGAGCTCGTGCCCGGAGCGGTGCCAGACGATGACCGGAAAGTCCGGCGCGAGCTTGTTCAGCTTCTCGCGCGACATCTCGCCGTGGAAGTAGTGGTGATAGCCCCAGGTCACGAACGGCACGTTCTTGTCCTTGTGCCCTGCGAGTGCTTCCTTCAGGCGCTCCTGGTAGCCCTGCTCGTCGCGCACCGCGGGCGAGAAGCCGTCGATCGCGTCCCAGTCCTCGATCGAGATCACCTTGGTGTTCATCGTCAGCGCGGCGAGCACCGGGTGCACGTGCTGCTCGACGAAGCCGGCGATCACTACCTTGTCGTTGAAGGTCTCATCGAGACGGGCGTCCATGCCGGCGGCAGCGACAACCTCCGCGCGCGTGCCCACGGCGACGAACTTACCTTCCTGAACCGCGATCGCTTCGGCGCGCGGCTTCTTCGGGTCCATGGTGATGAATTCGCGAGCGGTGTAAATCACCGTCGGGCTGGAAGTCGCGGTCAACGTTCCGCCGAGGTCCTGCAACGTGCCGGCCTTTGCCCAAACGACACTCGTCAGGGCAAGCATGAAGGCCGCCGATGTGGTGTGTAGTTTCTTGAACGTGATCATATTCCTTCCCCAGGGATGGGCCGGCTAACGCCGGCGCCGGCGACGCCGTCTGCTGGTACACGAATCTCGTCGAGGCGGTGTACGCGTCGCTCGCGGGGCTCGGGCAGGACGAGAGCTACGCCTTCTCATCGCTCCGTCCCGGCGTCGCGTGGGCGGAAGCGCGGCAGCGTGATCTCGTCCGTGAGGTCGTCGAAGACGACCTCGACCGGCATGCCGATGCGGATCGCCTCGTTCGGGCAATCGACGAGGTTCGAGTGGAAGAAGGGGCCCTCCTCGAGCTCGACGACGATCACGTTGTAGGGGACGCGATCGGCGAGCTCCGGGCGAAAGACCTGATGGACGATCGAGAACGTGTGGACCACGCCGCGGCCGCTCGCGCGCACCCATTCCATTCCTTCGCGCCCCGCATCGGGGTCCGAGACGGCGGGCCAGTGGTAGCGGCCCGTGGAGCGCGAGCGCTGCAGGAGGAGCTCGTGACGGCGGCACCCCTCCCAGAACGGGCGGTCGAGGTCGTCCGGAGCGAAGTCGAGCGGGTTGCGGGGGGACGTCGTCACAGCCCGGCTCCGAGCAGCGCGGTCGCGTGCGCCCACGTGTTCTGCACGCCGCCGTTTCCGCCGTGGCCGCTGACCAGGGCGACCTCCGCTTCGGAGACCTGCGTTGCGCCGCCTTCGCCGCGCAGCTGGCGGATCCCCTCGACGAGCGCCGTGAAGCCCGTCGCATAGTAGCCGGAGAGCTGGCCGCCACCGGTGTTCGTCGGGATGCGGCCCGTCGGTCCGGTCTCGCCGGCGGCGACGAACGGGCCGCCTTCTCCTTCGCCACAGAAGCCGTACTCCTCGAGCTGCATGATCACGGAGATCGTGAAGGGGTCGTAGAGCTCGGCGACGTCGACCGAGCCGAGATCGATGCCGGCTTCTCCGAAGGCACGCTCCCGTGCGGGCGCGATGTCGTCGTGATGTGCGTAGACGCTCCGCTCGTACCAGTTGCGGATGTTGTGCCCCGTTCCGGTGCCGAGCACCCGGACGGGAGCGCCGCGCAAGTCGCGCGCTCGTTCGGCAGTCGTGACGAGGACGCACACTCCACCGTCGGTGTCGCGGCAGCAGTCGAGCAGGCGGAGCGGCTCGCAGATCATGCGCGAGCTCTGGTGATCCTCGAGGGTGATCGGCCGGCCGTACCCCAGCGCTTCGGGACGGAGGGCGGCGTACGCTCGCTGCGTGACCGCCACGGCCCCGAGCTGCTCCGACGTCGTCCCGTAGAGGTGCATGTGTCGCTGAGCGTGGAGCGCGTGGCTCGTTGACGGACCCACCATGCCGAAGAGCTCGGGATAGCCGTAGCCGTAGCGGCCGTACCCCGAGCCGCCGCGGAACGACGACGGCGACACGCCGTAGCCGAGCGCGACGACCGTGGCCTGCCCGAGAGCGAGAACGCCGCGCGCGACGATCAGCGCCGAGATCGCGGTTGCGCCGCCGGAGGCGAGGCTCCAGGAGAAGAGGGGACCGAGGCCGAGGTAGCGGAGATCCTCGAAGACGACACCGCCATGGCACGCGATGTAGCCGTCGACGTCGCGCCGGCAGAGGCCGGCGTCTTCGAGCGCCCGGTCGAGCGCCTCGCGCCGGAGCTCCCGCTCGGGGATCCCGAGCTTTCGTCCTTGTCGCGTGACGCCGACGCCGACGACGACGCAGTCGCGTGCGCTCAGCTCGGCCACATCACCGCCTGCAGCTCGGTGTACTCCTCGAGTCCGAAGCGTCCGTTCTCCCGGCCGATTCCGGAGCGCTTGAACCCGCCCGACGGCTTCGTGAAGGTGTTGACCGCGCCGTTGATGGCCACCCCGCCCGTTCGGATTCGACGCGCCAAGTCGATCGCGCGACGCGTGTCTGCGGAAAGGATTCCGCCGAAGAGGCCGTACTCCGAGTCGTTGGCGATTCGAACGGCATCTTCCTCGTCGGCGAACGGAATCACGGAGACGACGGGTCCGAAGATCTCCTCCTGAGCGATGCGCATGTCCGAGCGCACGTTGCCGAAGATCGTGGGCTCGACGAACCAACCACGCTCGAGGGCGGGCGGGCGTCCGCCTCCGGTGGCGAGGTCGGCGCCCTCGCGGCGGCCGGAGGCAATGTGGTCCTCGATCGCGGCGCGCCGCTCCGGGCGGATGACCGGCCCGAGGAGAACGCTCGGATCGGCGGGATCGCCGATCTTGACGTTCTTCTCGACGAACTGCGCCATCTTCCTCACGAGCTCGTCGTGCCGCGAGCGGCTGACGAGCACGCGCGTCGCCATCGCGCAGCCCTGTCCGGCGTGAAAGAAGGTGGGGACGCACGCGCTCAGCACCGCGGCGTCCAGGTCGTAGTCGTCGAGAACGAGGAGGGCGGACTTCCCGCCGAGCTCGAGATGCACGCGCGTCAGGTTGCGCGCCGCGATCTCCATGATGCGCTTGCCGACCCCGTTCGATCCGGTGAAGCTCACCTTGTCGATGCGAGGATCCTCGACGAGCGCGCGACCCAGCTCGGCGGACTCTCCGCAGACCACGTTGAAGACACCCGCTGGAACACCCGCTTCGGCGACGACCTCGGCGATCATCAGGTCGACCAGGGGACCCCAGGGCGAAGGCTTGACGACCATCGTGCAGCCTGCGGCTAGCGCGGGCGCGAGCTTCTGCACGGTGACCCAGAGAGGGAAGTTCCAGGTCGGGATCAGCACGCACACGCCGACCGGCTGGCGGACGACGAGAGTGCTCACGGGTTTCGCGCCCGAGGGCACAGGCGGCTCGACGAGCGGGAGCGGCTCTTCGAAGGAGTGCTCGCGCGCCAGCTCCGCGTAGTTTCGGATCAACTGGATCGGCGCATCGAGCTGCTGACCGTGTGTCATCGACGTCGCGCCGTGCGCGCGGACGAGGATCTCGCGGAACTCCTCCTTACGACGCTCGACCCCATCGGCGATGCGGAGGAGAAGCGAGGCGCGCTCGCCGACCGGCATCCGCGGCCAGGGACCTTCGTCGAAGGCGTGACGCGCCGCCGCCACCGCGCGCTCGACGTCGGCGACGCCCGCATCGGGTGCGCGCGCGATTTCCTCCTCGGTCGCGGGGTTGGGCAGGGAGTACGATCGACCGTCTGTTGCGTCGATCCACTCGTCGCCGACGTACATTTTCCAGGTTTTCATGTGCACCCGGGTGCTCGAGCGGCCTCGGGGAGGCCCGCTACAGCACCTCCTTCGCGCGAAGCGCGCTGATCTCGTCCCAGCCGAGGCCCAGCTCGAGGAGTACTTCCTCGGTGTGTGCGCCGACTTCCGGTCCCGGGCGGAGCGGCGGCACGCTCTCGTCGAACTGACACGGGTTCGAGACCAGGTCGAACCGCTCGCCGTTCCCGCCGTCGACTTCGGTGAGGTATCCGTTGGCGCGCGCCTGAACGTCGTCGCGCAGCTCGCGGACGCTCTGCTGCGGCTCCCACGCTGCATCCAGCCCGGCCAGCTGCTGCTCCCACTCCGCCAGCGTCCGTGTGGCGAACAGCTCCTTCAACTCCTTCGTGCAGACGGCAGCGTTCTCGCGACGCGCAGTTGCGTCGGCGTATCGGGGGTCGGCGACCCATTCCGGACGACCGAGGTGACGACAGAAGTCGGCCCAGTGCCGGTCGGCCTGGAGCATCACGAGCGCGAGGAAGCGGCCGTCGCGCGTACGATAGGTCGCGGTGAGTGGATTTGCGGGCGCCGCTCGCATGGCGGCGTGCGGTTCGTAGTCCGCGTTGCCGGCGTACACGACGTCGGACGACAGGACCCACATCGCCGTTCCCAACAGCGAGACGTCGACCACGGACGGTTCGCCGCGGCGCTCGCGGCGGAAGAGCGCGGCGGCGATGCCGAAGGCGAGGTTCATGGCGGTCGTGTGGTCGCCGAAGCCGGGCCTTTGCATCACCGGACCCTCCGCATCGGGTGGAGTGAGCGTGTGCGCGATGCCTCCACGCGACCAGAAGGCGGACATGTCGTAGCTGGGACGATTCGCATCCGGTCCGCGAACGCCGAGCCCGTGCCCGCGAGCGTAGATGAGCTCCGAATTGCGGGAGCGCAGCGCTTCGACACCGAGACCGAGCCGCTCGAGAGAGGCGGGGCGAAAGCTGGTGAGAAACACGTCCGCCTTCCCGACGAGCTCGAGGAGGAGCTCGCGCCCCTCCTTTTGCTTGATGTCGATGCCCACGCTGCGCTTGCCGCGGTTGTTCTGGTGCATGGCGAGGTCGGGACCGGTGCGACCGCTCCCCAGGCCCTGCGTGCGAAGTCCTCGTACGGGATCGCCACGTCGAGGATCCTCGACCTTGATCACGTCCGCCCCGAGATCCGCCAGGAGCGCACCGGCCGAGGGTACGAAGATCCACTGCGCCAGCTCGACGATGCGTACGCCGTCCAGGATGCCGCTCATCGCGGAGCCTCTGCGAGTGGTCGCGTCCGCGGGAGGAATGTCGCGGCGTAAGCGTCGAGTCGCTCGTCCCGATTCGCCGGCTGCACGTCCATCGCGAAGAGGATGAGCTGATCCGCGCCGGCCTCGGCGCAACGGAGCATCGTGTCGCGATCGACGGGACGCAGGTAGCCGCAGACGTTCACGCGAATCTCTCGGCGCGCTCTTCCGACCCGGTCGAGCTCGGCCTCGAGCCGGGCGACACGCTCGCGCAGCTCCTCGGGCCCGAGGTTGAACGCGTACCAGCCGTTGCCCCACTGCGCGGCGCGGCGAATCGCACCATCGCCGTTCCCGCCGACGTGCACGGGCAACGGACTCTGGACGGGCTTCGGCCAGTGTCGACACGGCGGCAGCCGGTAGTGCGGCGTCTCGCAGGCGGAGGGATCCTCCTCCCAGAGCGAGCGCATCACGCGGAGGTAGCTGTCGTTGCGCCGTCCGCGTGCAGGGTAGGGGACCTCGAGGGACTCGAACTCCTCACGCACCCAGCCGAGGCCCAGGCCGAGATCGAGCCGTCCGCCGGAGAGATGGTCGATGGTCGCCGCGAGCTTCGCCGTCTGTACGGGATTGCGCTGCGGTGCGATCGCGACACCGGTTCCGAGTCGGATGCGCTCCGTCGCGCACGCGAGATAGGCGAGCGCGGCGAAGGGATCGAAGAGGCCATACTCCCCGGCCACGAGCGACGATCGCTCCGAGAACGGCGGCTTGGAGCCCAGCCGATCGAAGAAGACGATGTGCTCGGCGACCCACAGAGAATGGAAGCCTCGCTCCTCGGCCGCACGCGCGGTCGCTGCGAGGTCCGGTCCGGTGAGCATGGGACCGGTCGTGCTGACGAAGAGCCCGACGTCCATTGCTTCTCGCTAGAGGTGGTAGAGCCTTGCGGCGTTGCCGTAGAGAATCTTGCGGCGCTCCTCGTCCGGAAAGTCTCGCATCCAATCGTCGGTCAGCTTCCGACTGTTGGGCCACGTCGTCTCGGAGTGCGGGTAGTCGCTCGACCACATGATGTTGTCGATGCCGATGTGCTCGCGCTCGCGGAGCCCGACCGGGTCTTCCATGAAGGTCGCGTGAATCTGGCGCTTGAAGTAGAAGCTCGGCGGCTTGCGGAGCTCGCTCTTGGTCCAGTGCCGGTGCTTCTCCCAGATGTGGTCGAGGTAGTGCTGGGTGAACGAGAGCCAGCCGAGCTGTCCCTCGACCGAGACGACATGCAGGTCCGGATACCTCTCGAGCACGCCGGAGAGCGCGAACCGCGAAACCGCTTCGGCCATCGCGAACTTGCTCATCAAGAGGTCGCTCATGAAGCCGACGGCATCCAGGCTCGGCATCTCGGCCGCGCGACCGCGGCCGCCCACGTGGATCGCGGCGGACCAGCCCTGGTCGAGGATCGTGCGCCACAGCCCGTCCCACGCCGGTTCGAACCAATCGCCCTTTCCTGGGAAGCGAGGGATCAAGCAGCCTCGCAGTCCCCGGCCGGCGGCGCGCTTCGCCTCGGCGATCGCGACCTCCGGCGCGTCGCACGGGAGGTATGCGATTCCGAGCAATCGCTTCGGGTCCGTGGCGCAGAAATCCGCCAGCCAATCGTTGTAAGCGGCGTAGCTCGCTCGGCGAAGCTCGGCGTTCAGCGAGGGGAGAGGTCCACCGCCGTAGAGCACCTCGGCACGGACCTGGTCCGCGTCCATGTCCTCGAGTCGCGCGTGCGGGTCGAAGCCGCCGGAGCGCTGCTCCGCGAGGCGACGGATGCTCCAGCTGTATTGCTCGGGCTTGCGACCCGCCATGTTGTTGATTCCGAGGAGCGGCGTGCGTCGGCCCTCGAAGACCTCGAAGTCGCCCTCGTCGGTGGACTCGACGCGCGGCGCCTGGTCGCGCAGCGATGTGGGGAGGTACTCCGCCCACATGCTGGCGGGCGGATTCACATGGGAGTCGGCGGAGATCAGCTCGTACGACGTCATGGTTCCTCCAATGGACTCTTCGTGGCGCCGACTAGCGCGCGAGGTATCCCCCATCGACGGGTAGAGCGATCCCCGTCACGTTCGAGGAAAGATCAGAGGCCAGATAGAGAGCCGCCTTCGCGCAGTCCTCCGCTTCGATCGGGCGACCGAGTGGATGCAGGCCGCCGATCAGCGCGAGAAGCTCGGGTGGCTTGGGCTGGAACGCCGCTTCGATCGGGACGGAGAAGTTCGTGTCGATCGCGCCCGGGCAAAAGCAGTTGACGCGGATTCCGAGCGCCGCCACTTCGATCGCAAGCGCTCTCGTGAGCTGGATCACGGCGGCTTTGGTGACGCCGTAGGGCACGCCTCCCCAGCCGACCATCCCGGCCGCGGAGCCGGTGTTCACGATCACGCCGCCGTCCCCTTGAGTCTTGAAGCGTGAGAGCGCGTGCTTGCACCCGTGAACGACACCGAGGAGGTTCACCTCGATCAGGCGGCTCCAGTCGGCGGCATCGTGCTCTTCGAACTTCATGCCAGGTCGCGGCGTGCCGACACCCGCGTTGTTGATCATGACGTCGAGACGCCCGTGACTCGAAACCGCGAAGTCGACGACCTCGCGAACCTGCTCCTCGCGCGTGACGTCGCACGGAACGAAGCGAGCTTCGGCGCCACAGTCGTCGCGGAGGAGCCGCACCGTCTCCCGACCCCACTCTTCGCGCAGGTCGCAGCCGACGACGCGCGCACCCTCGCGAGCGAAGAGCCGAGCGGTCGCCCGTCCAAC
>VGTG01000005.1 GCA_016874795.1 Deltaproteobacteria bacterium
GCATCGGCAGGCGCGTCCCCGAGTGCTCGTAGAGCGACCAGAACCCGCAGTCGTACGAGGCGAGGTGACGCACCACCGTGCGCACGCAGCGCTCGCGCAGCTCGTCCGCTTCTTTTCCGCCCGTTGCTTGCGCCCAGTCGTGCACGCCCCAGAGCGCCCAGAGGAAGCCGTTCAGGATGTGCGTCGGTGGGTCGACGATCGTCTCCTCGAGCCACGCGCCGTCCGCGCCGTCCGCCAGCAGGACGCCGCCTTGCTCGACGGGGAGCCGCATCGATTGAAACGCCTCTGCCGCGGCCTCGAGGTAGATCGCGCGACCGCTCGCGCGGTACATGCGGCAGAGGAGCGAGATCCCCTGTCCCTGCGCGAGGGCGGAGTACCAGCCTGCACGGAGCAGGTCGCGATACTCCCAGTCGAAGTCGTGCGGCCAGACGGGGATCCCGTGCGCGTTCGGGCGGAGGCTCGCGACGAGCCAGTCCGCCGCGCGCTCGGCGCGCGCCCAGCGGTCCGCTTCGCGTGTCCGCGCCCAGAGGTTGAAGTTGCCGAGCCCCCACTGCGCGATCGCGATCGGGTTGTGACGGACGCCGACGTGGCCGCGATAGTCGAGCATCGGCACACCCGCGGGATCGAGGTGCGCAGCGTAGTCCGCCTTCGTGAAGAAGCACTGGTAGTACTCGATCGCGCCGTCGCCGAACGCGTTCTCGTCGATCTCGGGCAGCTCGTGCCAGAAGGTGAGCTGGCTCGGCTCGTTCCGGAGGTAGGCGGCGGCGACGCGGTTCAGGTAGCGGAGACGCGCCGTGACGCGTCCGCGAAGCGGGGCGTGAGCGGGACGCACGGTCGTCTCGACGGTGGTGGCGGCAGCGTTCATCGTCTCGCCTCCGCGAGCGCGCAGAGCCGTGCGACGATGCGCTCGCCGGCTCGCCCGTCCCACAGCTCCGGCACGCGCGGCTCGCGCGCCGTCTTCTCCTTCGCCTCGCGCAAGCCGTCGAGGATGCCGCGTCGCGAGACGCCGGCGAGGACGTTCGTTCCCGCGGTGATCGTCACGGGCCGCTCGGTGTTCTCGCGCAGCGTGACGCACGGCACGCCGAGCGCCGTCGCTTCCTCGGGAATCCCACCGGAGTCGGTCAGCACGCAATCGGCGGAGCGCAGCACCTCGAGCATGCCGACGTACGGCAGCGGCTCGAGCGCGACGATTCCGCGTCGCGGCGCGACGGCGTTGCCGTTGCCGGGCTTCGCGTGCGTCAAGCGACGTCCGAGGCCGAAGCTCTCGATGCGCGCGCGCGTGCGCGGATGGAGAGGCAGGAGGATCGGCCGCTCGGCGGCGATCTCGCCGAGCGCGTCCAGGATCGTGCGCAGCACCTCCGGCCGGTCGACGTTCGACGGCCGGTGCAGCGTGCAGAGACCGTAGGTCCGCCCGCGCAGCCCGAGCGTCTCGAGCCAGCGCCCGCTCTCGGCCGCCGAGAGGCAGCGACGCAGCGAGTCGATCATCGGGTTCCCGACGAAGTGGATGCGCTCCGCGGGCACGCCCTCGGAGCGGAGGTTGTCGTCCGCGTCGCGGCACGTCGTGAAGAGCTCGTCCGAGACCGCGTCCGCGACGATCCGGTTCACCTCCTCGGGCATCGCTCGATCGCGGCTTCGCAGCCCCGCCTCGACGTGCGCGAGAAGCGGCCGTCCGACGATGCCGTCCTTCTCGATCTCGATCTTGGCGGTGACGAGCGCGCAGGCGAGCGTCGAGTTGACGTCGCCGACGACCACGACGACGTCCGGCCGCCGCTCGTGCAGCACTTCCTCGAACCCGGAGAGGATCTTCGCCGTCTGCACTGCGTGCGAGGCGGAGCCGACGTTCAGGTTCGCGATCGGCGGGGGGAGACGGAGGTCGCGGAAGAAGTCGTCGGACATTCGCGCGTCGTAGTGCTGCCCGGTGTGGACGATCTCGATCTCGAGACGATCTGCAGCGGTCTCACGGACCGCCCAGTAGATCGGCGCGACCTTCATGAAGTTCGGCCGCGCGCCGGCGACGAGGAGCACGCGCTTCGGCGCTTCGTCGTCGCTCGACGCGCGCGCGCGGCGCGAGACCGCGGGCTCCGTCCACGAGCCGCTCGACGCTTCGCTCGACCAGGCGTCCGCGAGGACGGGTGCGAGAACCAGGCTGCTCTTCACGGGGCGGTCTCCTGTGCGCGGGACGCGGCCAGTCGCGCGGCTCCCTCGGCGGCCCACGCGTCCACCGAGACCTGCTGCGAGCGCTCGGCGACGCGCCGGCGCGACAGCACCTCCGTGACGCCTTCGTAGACCGGCATCAAGTCGATCGCGTTTCGCTGCGCCGCGGCGAGGACCATCGAGGCGGTGTCGAACTGCCCGCGCGGCGCGTAGACGTCGACGGCGAGCCGCTGATAGAGCGTGCCCTGGTCGGGCGTGTGCAGCAGCGCCGCGAGGAGGACCTTCTCCGCGGCCGCGTCGTCGTCGGCCCGGAGGAAGTCCTTCGAAGCCCGCGTCAGGAGGTGGGACGGCTCGTCGGAGAGCTCCGCCTCGGCCTGCAGCAGGGCTCCGGCCTCGCTCCAGCGCTCGCGACGCTCGAGCAGTAGCGCGAGCTGGTCGACGATCTCGCTCCGGAGCGAGCCGCCGAGCGTCTCGCCGAGCGCCCGGCGGAGGCCGCTCTCGATCGCCGCCGCCATCTGCGGATCGAGGTTCGTCAGGCGGACGTGCAACGGGTCGGGATCGGTCAACGAGCGGATCGTCTCCTCGGCGCTCGGCTCCGTCGGCGTCGCGTCCTCGTACGTCAAGTACGTGTGCGCGGGGAACCAGGGATAGCGTCGCATCGATTCCTCGAGCTCCGCCGCGCCCTCGGCGTGCTGGCCTTCGCCCCAGAGGCGAAGGCCGAGTCGATCGCGCAGCTCGACGGACCAGGGATGGAGCTCGAGAGCGCGGCGGAGGGCCGCCGTTCCCTCCGGACCGGGACCGAGGACGTCCGCCATCATCTCGTGCGCCTCGCGGTAGGCCGGCGAGGCGTCGATCGCGTGCCGCGCGAGCACGACACCGCGGTCGACGTCGCCTTCCTCGGCCATCAGGAGCTCGGCGCGCTCGACGCTGTCCTCGGGCGAGAGCGGCGGCGCTTCGCCGCCGAGGCGAAGCCAGTTCGCTGCCTGCGTGCTGACGACGAGCGCCAGGACGCCGACGATCACGGCGAGCGCCGGAGCGCGACCGGTCCGCGCGGGACCGGCCCCGAGAACGACCGCGCCGAGGAGGACCATCAGGAGGAGCAGGTTCGCCGGCATGCGTAGGCCAAAGTCGACGAGGCTGTGCACGAGAATCGCAGCGACGCCGCCGGCGAGACCCCAGCGGAAGAGGTGGTGCTGGCGAAGAGCAAGGCGCCATTCCGAGACTTCGAAGCCGAACGGGCGGTGCTCGCCGTGGCGACGCTCCTGCCTCTCGAGAGCCGTGCTTTCCTCGCGGCTCCGTCGCACCGTGCGGACGACGGCGAAGACGAAGAGCGCGACGAGGGCGATGCCGACGAGGCCCGTCTCCGCGGTGAGCTCGAGGTAGTCGTTGTGCGCGTGGTCGAGGATTCCGGTCTCGAGCGGAGGCGCCTGATACGGACGGAAGGCGTGCAGCCAGGAGCCGAGACCCGTTCCGAACAGGGGGAAGTCGCGGACGATCCCGCTGCCGAGCGAAGCGGCGGCGAGCCGCGCGCCGAGGCTCATGTCGCCCGCCGCGGAGAGATCCGAAGCGGCGACGTCGCTCTGCGCGCGTGCCCAGACGAGCATGCTTCCGATCGCGCCAAGGATCAGGAGCGCTCCTCCGGCGACCGAAACGGCGCGCCACACCCGATGCCGCGAGGAGCTCTGCGCGGCGCGCCCCGCCATTCCCGCGGCGGCCACGCCGAGACCGACGAGGAGCGCCGCCTGTCCGCCGCGGGATTCGCTCGCGGCGTGCGCGAAGATCATCACGAGGAGGAGCACCGCGGCGAGGAGAGGCGGCCAGAGCCGCTGCTGATGCGTCACGAGCGCCGAGACCCAGGCCCGACGCGCGCGCACGCCCATGCGCCGTCCGGCCTTGGCGGTCGCGGAGATCTTCCGGCGGAGCCGCTCGGCGAGAGCGATGCCGTAGGCGAGAGCGACCGGGATCACCATCTCGAGCCACGCGGCGTAGTGATTGGGATTGACGAACGGGCCGGAAGCGCGGTCCTCGGCCAGCTCCTCGGAGAGCCACATCACGAAGCCGTTCCCCGCGGCGAGCTGCACGAGACCGAGGACGGCGACGAGGACGCCGCCGGCGAGCACCGTCGCGACGAGACGGCCGAGCACCCAGCTGCGCGCGTCCTCCTCCTCGCCGGGGCGCGTGCGCCAGGGGAACGCGACGATCACCGCGAACGCTCCGAGGCCGATCGAGATCCGGCCGAGCGTCGACATCACGTCCCAGGGCGAGATCGCGAGCGGCCGCCAGACCGTCCAGCCGCCTTCGCCTGGCCACCCGGGAAGCGCCTCCGCGTAGAGCCGCGCCGTCGCGGGCGAGATCCACTCGAGGACTTTCGGCGGCAACGGGACCGTCGTCAGGACGCCGAGCAGCAGGAACGCGGCGAGCGCGAGCAGCACGGACGCTTCCGGTCCCTGCTCACGGCGCTTCCGCTCGATCATCGTCACGACCAGGAGCGCGAGCACGATCGCGCCCGAAGCCGCCGAGACGAGCGTCTGCCTTCCGCCGAGGAAGAGCGGCAGCGCCAGGACCAGCGCCTGGAGCGCGACGAGGACGATCCGATCCACTCCCTTCATCGGACCGCTCATGCGCGCACCTCCGGCGAATCGAGGGAGTGACCGGGCGTGTTGTAGTAGCCGTAGTACTGGTCGTAGTAGAAGAGGTCTCCGAATCCGAGATTGACGTTGTTGATCACGACGCCGAGGAGGTGGGCGTTCGCGACCCGAAGGTTGTCGCGCGCGCGCTTCACCATCTCGCGAGGTGTATCGTGACCCTTCACGACGAGCACGACGCCGTCCGCGTCGCGCGACATCACGACACCGTCCGTCACCGGGATCACGGGCGGCGAGTCGATGATGATGAAGTCGTACTGATCGCGGAGGAGCGTGATCGCATCGTGCATCCGCGAGGAGGCGAGGAGCTCCGCCGGATTCGGCGGCGTCGGGCCGGCCGCGACGAACGTGATGCGCGGGCGGTCGAGCGGCTGCATCGCCTCCTCGAGCGTCACCTGGCCGGCGAGGAAGCTCGAGAGGCCGCGGTCGTTCTTCAAGCCGAGCATCGGATGGCAGCTCGGATGGCGCATGTCGCCGTCGATCAGGAGGACGCGCGAGCCCGCTTCCGCGAGCGTCGCCGTCAGGTTCGTCGAGACGATCGTCTTGCCCTCGCCCATCCCGGCGCTCGTGACGAGGATCACCTTCGGCGGCGTCTCCGGCGTCGAGAAGAGGACGCTCGTGCGAAGGCCGCGGAACGCCTCGGCGACGACGGACCACGGCTCGTGCAGCACGACGAGCTCCGGACGCGGGCCCGTCGGGTCTCCGGGCTCGACCGCGCTGCCACCCTCGATCCGCCCGCGCTCGCCGCGCCCCGAGCCGAGCGCGCGCCGGCCGGAGGTGCGGCTCGCGCCGAAGTTCCGGATGGTCGCGAGCGGCGGGAGGTTGAGGAGACCCTCGATCTCCTTGCTCGTCTTGACGCTGTCGTCGAAGCGCTCGCACGCGACGACGGCGCCGACCGCGACGAGCACGCCCGCGAGCGCGCCAAACGTCAAGTTGAAGGGCACGTTCGGCTTGCTCGGGAGCTCGGGCACCTCCGCGCGCTCGATGATGCGCACGTTCGAAGCGCCGAGGTCCGAGTGCACCGCGGTCTCGATCTGCTGCTTCAGGAGAGACTCGTGCAGCGAGCGCGCGTTCTCGACGTCCGTCTTGAGAAGCTCGTAGCGCGCGCCGAGCGACTGCAGCCCGATCGCCGACTCCTCGAGATCGCCGAGCTTCTTCCGCATCCGGTCCTCGCGGAGCTGCGCGGCCTCGTAGCGCGCGCGCACCGCGGCGACCTGGCGCTGCAGCTCGAGGAAGAGCTGCTGCTGCGTCTCGCCGGCTTGACGGTTCAGCTCGATGATCTGCGGATGCTTCGGACCGAGGCGGTCCTCGAGCGCGGTCCGCTGGATCTGCAGGTCGACGAGCGAGAGGTGCAGGCGCTGGATGCCCTCCTCGTCGCCTTCTTCGGCGTCGCCGCCGAGGAAGTAGGGCAGTGGATCGAGCTCCTTCTGCGTCAGGAACTCGTAGCGGCTCTGGAGGTGGATCCGGCGCGCCTCCGCTTCCGTGAAGGAGGCGGCGGCCTGGCTGATGCGCTGGCCGATCACCTTCTGCTCCTGGTTCACCGCCACGTTCAGGTGCTCGCCGGCGAACTTGGCGAGCGAGGCTTCGGTGCGCTCGACCTGCTGGCGGGACTGGCGGATCTGACGGTCGAGGAACTGGCTCGCCTGGACGTCGGTCGCGACCTTCGTCTCCTCGGCGGACTCGAGGTAGGCCTGCGTGTGCGCCGCCGCGAGGAACGCGGAGAGGCTCGGGTTCGGCGTCGTGAAGGCGACCTCGATCAAGTCGGTGCCACGCACGTCCTTGACGGAGAGGTAGCCCATGTAGCGATCGAGGAGACGCGGCGAGACCTCGTTGACGCTGCTCTTCGACTCGCGCGAAGCGCGCGGCGCCGCTCCCGAAAGACCGCGCGGGCGCACGGCGCCGACGAGCCCGGCGCCGACCGCGAAGAGACCGCGCCGCTCGGCCGCCGGGTGGAGGAACATCTCGTTCTCGGCGAGGTGCTGACGGCGGATCACGCGCTCGGCGAGGTCGCGGCTCTTCAGGATGGCGACCTGCGTCGCGAGGAAGCTCGAGGCGCCGTTCACGTTTCGGTCGGGGTGGTCGAGGTTGAGGATGTCCTCCTCGAGCTGGAGCTGGATCGAGCCTTCGCGGGAAACGAGGATCCGCGTCGCGGACGTGTAGACGCGCGAGCTGAGCAGCGTCACGACGAGCGTGATGCCGAGCGTCGCGGCGAAGCACACCGTGCCGAGCCAGCGGTACTTGTAGAGCACCCAGAGATACTCGCGCAGCGAACGGCGCGATGGCTCGCTGTACTCCGCTTCGATGTACTCGACCGAGCGTGGCGTCCGGGCCGGCCCGAGATCGGACGCGCCGACCGAGACCAGCTCACCGCCGTGCTGCTGGATCCCCATTCCAGAAATCCTCCTCCGAGAACTGCTCCGACGACCTTCCGCCGCGACACTTCGCCGTCGCGGCAGCCTACTGCGCTCCTGGCGTCAGAAGATCGGGACGGAAGCTCCGACGTGGATGACCTCCCTGGCGACGCTCCAGACGCCCCACGGCACGACCTTCGCGGACGAAGGGGGCACCGTGATCACGTCGCCGTCGAGGATCGGAACGTCGGGCGTCCGACCCTCCGAGACGGCCGCGAGGTCGACGGGCAACGTGCGCTGGTGGCCCGCGGAGAGCGTGCGTCGCACGCTCACCGCTTCGAGGTCCGCCGCGTAGAGGCTCCCTCCCGCGGCTGCGACGGCACCGCCGAGGGTCAAGCCTGGCGTCACCGGATACGATCCCGGCTTCTCGACCCAGCCCTCGACGAGAACGCTCCCCGCGGCCGTGACGCTGATCACGTCGCCCGGGCGCACCGGCGGATTCAGGCTCGCCATCCCCGGGCCGCTCGGCCGGAGCAGCGCGTGCAGATCGATGCGGATCGGCTTCCCCGGCGCGGAGCCGCCGAGCACGGGGCTCGCGTCCGACATCGTCGTCCCGCTCGCCGCCGTACGCGCATCGTCCGCGTCCATGCCGGCCGGCGAGAACTGCACGACGCGGCCCGCGTCCTTAGCGGGTCCGCCGGCGACCCAGATCATGTCGGCGAGCGTCGCTCCGCTCTTCGTCAATGGAAAAGTCCCTGGCCGCTCCACGCTGCCGACGACGGCGACGACCCGGCTTCGGTGCTCGGCGATCTCGACCTCCACCTCGGGCTTCCGGAGGATTCCCTCCGAAACGAGACGCGCGGAGATCCGATCCTCGAGCTGCATCGGTGTCAGCCCGGCGGCATGCACGGAGCCGATCAGGGGAAGCGTGATCTCGCCGTTCGCACCGACGCGGTCGCCCTCGGCGAACGTCGGTGCACCGGCGACCGGCGCCGGTCCCTGCGCAGCGCTCGGCGCCGAAGCACCCTGGCTGAACGAGCGAGCCTCGAGGAGATCCGCGATGCGGATGTCGAGGAGGTCGTCTGGTCCGATGCGATACGACGCTTCCTCGCCCGGTTGCGAGCGCTCCTGCATGAGGGAAGCGAGACGAGCGAGGTCGTCGGAGGTCATCAGCTCGCCGACCTCGCTCGTCGCGGTCGCCGGTCCCGGGTGCGGTGAGACCGGCTGTGGAGGATACGCTGGGCGTGCACAGGCCGCTCCCAGAAGAGCGGTCATCAGCACCGATCGCCGCGTCAAACGGCGCAAAGAAGGCTTCGATCGTCGACTCGTCCCCACATCCCCTCCGCCCGCGGCCGCGCGATCCCGCGCGGCCTCACTTCCCGAATCGCTGCGAGTCCGCTTCGCCTACCTCAGGAGTCCGACAGCCGTTTGCACGGCGGGTACGGCTTGCACTTCACCTTCGGCTTCGCGGCGGTGCCGCCCGTGCAGCAAACCCTCTGCACACGGTGCGCCGGGACGAACTTCTTCGGCGCGCAGTCCTTGCTCTGCACGAACGAAGGTCCGCCGGCGTTCACGGGGCACTTGAGCTTGTTGCAGAACCTCTCGCACAAGTTCGTCGTCGGATTGTCGCAGTCGCAACCGGCACGAGCCGGCGATGCCGAGAGCAGCACCGCTGCAGCGACGACCGAACACACCCCCAGAGACCTCATCACCCAACCCAAACCGACCATGATCTCCCTCCCTGAAACGAAAACGAAGATCGGCTTCTCGGTGCCGTGAGTTGCACTTGATTACGTGCGTGGGAGACGAGAGTCAAATTAAAAAGTGAGTCACAAGAAGAAAATTGAATGTGGTTGCGCACGGCGTCTTTCAAGGACGAAGTGCTCGCTGCTCGAACCGACACAGGGCCTCATTCGGCGAGCGCTGCCCGAGACCCTATGCGCCTCGCGAGCTCCGTTGCTTCGGCTTTGCGCGCGGGATAGTCGACGCGGGATTCATGCTGGTCGTGTTGACGAATACGCCGACGCCGTACCGCACCGCGTTCTTCAACGAGCTGCGCGATGTGCTTGACGGCAAGGGCATTCCGTTCCACGTGCTCTTCTGCGCGGACGTCGAGCCGGGACGGAGCTGGCGCTACGATCCGAGCGAGCTGCGCTTCGCGCACACGTTGATGCGCGGCGTGCACCCGCGACGTGCGGACGTCGTCTTCCACTTCAACCCCTCCGTCGTGCGCCTTCTGCGCTCGCTGCGTCCGCAGAGCCTGCTCGTCGCGGGCGCGTGGAACACGCCGACGATGCTGCTCGGATCGCGTCGCTCCTTCTGTCCCGGCGCGCGCCGCATCTTCTGGAGCGAAGGGCACGCGGACAACGTCCGTCATCGCGGCGGCCCGATTCCGCTCGCGCGGCGCTGGGTGCTGCGCTCCTTCGACGCTTTCGCGGTCCCCAACGCGCGATCCGCGGCGCACATCCGGAGCCAGGTCGGCGACGACGCGCAGATCGTCTTCCTGCCGAATACCGTCGACGAGGACTTCTACGCGCGTCGCGGCGAGCGGGAGCGCCTGGAGGCACGCGCGCGTCTCGGCATCGCAGCGGGCGCGCGCGTCCTCGTGCAAGTATCGAATTTGATCCCGCGGAAGGGCGCGCGCGAGCTCGCCGAGGCGTACGTCTCCCTCGGGCGGGAGGAGAGGGCCTCCTCGATGCTCGCTTTCGTCGGCGGCGGTGCTCTCGAGAGCGAGCTCCGCGAGATCGCCGGCCGCGCGAGCGGCGGGGGCGAGATCCATCTCACCGGGGCGCAGTCGACCTCCGGCGTGCGCGATTGGCTGATGGCCGCGGACGCGTTCTTCCTTCCCGCCCTCGCGGACGCGAACCCGCTCGCGCCGATCGAGGCGAGCTTCGCGAGCCTTCCGATCTTCCTGAGCCGCGCCGCCGGCAACTCTCCCGAGGTCGTCGAGGAAGGCGTCAACGGCTTCTGCATTCCCGAGGTCGCTCCCGGTGCGCTCGCCGCTTCGCTGCGGCGCGCGCTGTCGATGCCGTCGGCCGAGCTCGTCGCGATGGGTACCGCGGCGCGCGCGAACGCCGAGCGACGCTTCCGTCGCGCCGCGGCCGCGGAGAGCCTGGCGCGCGCTCTCTCGTTCGACGCATGAGCACCGTGACCGCACGAGTTCCGGAGCCGCTGAAGGTCCCGGCGAAGCGCGTGTGGGGACGGCTCCTCTCGATCGCGTCGGCGCGCGCGCACCGCGACTACGATCTCGAGCGGACGCTTCTCCTTCTCGGCTCGCCGCGGTCCGGGACCACGTGGCTGATGAACCTCGTGTGCCGGCTGCCCGGCGCCTGTCCCATCTTCGAGCCCTGGAACGGACGCCACGACCCGGTGGTGGCGCGCCTTCTCGAGGAGGAGTTCCCGCGGATCGGTCCCGAAGAGGACCTTCCGGAGCTGGAGACGCTCCTGCGGCTCGTCCTGAGCGGCCGCCACCTGACGCGCTGGTCCTCCGCGTACGCTTCGCCGGCGGCGCTCCTTCGCGCGGATCGCTTCGTCGTGAAGTTCGTCCGCGCGATGCGCGCGGCGGGCTGGCTCTCGGCGCGCTTCCCGCGGAACCGGACGGTCGTCCTTCTGCGCCACCCCTGCGCGGTCGTCCGGTCGATGATCTCCTCGCGCGGTCGCTGGAACGAGTGGAGCCGAGGCGAGATCCTGGAGCCGGTTCGCCGGACGCTCGGCGACGAGGTCGCGCCCGTCCTGGCGCGCCTCCGGACGCGCGAGGAGCTCCTCGCGGCGTTCTGGTGCGCGGACGCGCTCGCGGCGGTCCACGAGACCTCGGCGGCCGACGCCTTCGTCGTGACCTACGAGGAGCTCGTGCGCGAGCCGGAGCCGACGCTGGCGAGGCTCTTCGCACATCTCCGCGAGCCCGTGCCGGAGGGCGCGCTCGAGGAAGCGGCGCGGCCGAGCGAGACCGCGAACCCGGGCGCCGCGATCCGCGGCGGGCGAGATCCGCTGACGGCCTGGCGGAAGGGGCTCGATCCGGAGCAGGTTCGGAGGATCGTCGCGGTCGTGCGCTCCTTCGGCATCGACTACTACGGCGAGGACGCGATGCCCGATCTTCGCGCTCTCGCGGCGGAGCGCCGGGCCGGCCTCGTCTCGTAGAGCGGGAAGTTTGCTCGGACGCGGCGGGCAATCCCGCGCGCGGATGTCGCGCACGCAGGCAATCGCCGAGAATTCGCGCACCGGCCTCGCCGCTTTCTCGCAATTTCGTTCGCGTTCGCGGCGGTCGCGCAGTGGCGCGTCGCTTGCGACACGGCACGTGCGTGGCGATTCGAGCGACCGAGCTCCGGCGGCCCGATCGCATGGCCGCTCCTCCGGGATTCGGCTCGCTGATGTCCAGGTTGGGCTTGCTCGGGGGCGACGAGATGGGGCCGGTGGCCGTGCTCGGGGGGAGGCGCAGCCGCCGGCCCGCTTTGCAGATGCGGATCGGCCACGGAGACCTGGGACATCCCGTCCGCAGCGCGATTCCCGCCGCGCACGTGGCGCCGCGGGTCCGGCGCGTGCGGCGACGGCGGGTCGAGCGCGATCTCGCTCTCGTCTCGAGCCTCGCGCTCGGAAGCGCCGGTCTGTTTTGCTTGACTGCGGTCTTGCAGGACCTTCGGTCGGCCCTCGCCCTGCTCGGCTTCTCTACGGTGATGGCCGTCGTGGTCCGGATCTCGCGGCCCTCGGGCCAGCCTTGATCGTCGTGAAGATCGCACCGTCGCGGCCGATCTCGTGGACCACGGGCGCCGCGGGGAATGCGTCGCTCGAGCCGTACCGGTACGTCGCAACGAAGTAGTCGAATCGCGTCGGAGGGCGCTCGCCGACGGGAGGCCGATCGGTCCGCTCGAGCACGACGTCCTCTCCGGCGTAGGCCTGTGCGGCCGGAAAGGAGAGCCGGTTGGCAGCGACGAGGACGTGGATCGGCCTCCCCGCTTCGCGCGCACGCGCGTTGATCCACTGCATCGCCTCGCGATAGCTCGCCACCCAGTAGTCCGTCTCGTAGCGGCCGTGCGCTCCCGCGAGCCCGCCCGCGAGCTCGTTGAAGTACGTGTACTGATACGGATGCAGCCGGACGAGCGCCGGTACCGGCCAGAGCGTCGCACCCGCGAGGAGCGCGGTCAGCCCGGCACGAGCGACTCCTCGCGGTGCGCGCTCGACGAGTCCGATCGCGCCGAGCCCGGCGAAGAGCGCGATCGCCGGCAGAACGAAGAGGAAGTGCCGGATCCCGTCGTACACGTTCGGGCGGATCACCGCGGCGGCGGCGAGCGGGAGGATCCACCAGAGCTCGAAGAGGAGAAGAGCGCGCGACGCGGAGCTCGCCGGTGCGCGCCACTGGCGGCGCGCCGCCGAGATCAGCCCCGCGGCAGCGAGCGCGAGGAGCATCACGGGCGTCGTCAGGGCGACGTACTGCGCGACGTAGCGCGCCGGGAGCGCGTCGCTGGGAAGAACACGTCCCTCGAAGAGCACCGGATAGACCTTCGCCAGCGCCGCCGCACTCGCCATCGCCCGGAGCGGGTTCGCGAGCGGCGCCTCGTGTGCCCACGGCCAGAACGCGATCATCGCGAGCCACGCGATCGCGAGCGCGAGAGCCCCCTTCCACACCGCGTCGATCGCTGAGGAGAAGAAGCGTTCTCCACGCGCTCGATCGCCGACGATCGACGCGAGTAGAGCCGCCGCGAGCAGTGCGGCGAGAACCGGAAGCCCGCCGGGGCGGAGGGCCGCCGCCGCGCCGATCGCGAGCCCGACGACAGAGATGCGGGCGAGGGTCCGGCCGCGTCCGGCCGCGAGCGCGGCGAGAGCGGCCATCGCGGCAGTGAACGCGGCGGCGAACGGAATGTCCTTCGAGTTGCCGAAGAGATCGCCCCAGAAGCGAGGCATCGTCACGAGCGCGATCGAAGCGGCCGCGGCGAGCCAGCGGATGCGGAGTGGGCGGCAGCATGCGATCAGCGCCGGGAGCGTGAGCAGCCCGAAGAGCGCGGTCAGGAGGTGGCGCCGTTCCCACTTCTGCCGTGGATCGCCCGCGTACGAGAGCGCGGCGCCGGCCTCGAACGGAGGGCCGTAGATGCGAAGGCTCAGGAAGTCGTTCGCGCGGCGGTCCTGAAAGCCGGAGCGGAAGTAGTCGACGACGAGCTCGCCGTAGCGCGCCTGGACGCCCTCGTCCCACGTGACGCCGTAGTCCCGATGGGTCGCGACGACGACCACGACGGCGAGCGCGACGATCGCCGCGCAGGCGAGCTCCGGAGCGCGTCGAGCGAGCCAGCCAGCGAGCCGGGACACGCTCGACAATACGCCGGAGTGCGCGGCACGCGCCATGGCATCGAGGTCCCGGGCTGCTCAAGGCGCGAGCAGCGCTCTGCCCATCCGGTGGGCAGCGCATGTTCGGGTCATGCTTCGGAGCCCGTGAATGCACGCTTTTCTCGGATCCAGCGAGCGGCCGAACGGTTGCTTTGGGGAGCGTGCCCCGCACCTCGCAGGCCCTCCTCGCCGGACTTCTCCTCGTCGCGTCCTTCGGCTGCCATCTGCCGCGGCCGTCGATGAAGACGGCTCCCGCCGCCTGGGTGGAGCGGAACGGCGGCCTCGCGACCGGTCCCGCTCTCGAGCGAGCGCGCCACGCTGCCGAGCGCGTGGGAAGCGATCATCGGCTCGACGTGAGCGTCGCGGTTCTGGCCTCCGCCACGCCGGCCGCCTACTCGTGGCCGAGCGGTGAGGTCTTCGTGACGCGGGGACTCGTCGACTCGTTCGAGGACGAGCATCTCGCGGCGGCGATCGCGCACGAGGTCGGCCATCTCATCGACGGCGGCCATCTGGAGGACGGGGAGAATCCGGGTGAGCTCGCGGGTCGCGGCGACCCGGAAACCCGCGCGGATCGCGTGGGAATGCAGCTTCTCGAGAGTCGCGGAATACCGAGCCTGGCGATGGTGCGGATGCTGGAGGCGTTGCGGAGCCGGGCCGGACCTCGGACGGGGGTCGGGAGAGCCCTCACTCGGCGAATCGCGGCGCTCGGCGCCTTCGATCCGGCCGAGCGTGGCACTCCCGGCTCCCGTTGAGGGTTTCCTGGGAGCTAGTTGTTGCGATCCTGATCGACGACGCGCTTGAACGAGATCCCGAGGTCGCGACCGCTCGGATTCCGTTCGACGTCCTTCTCCCACTCCCAGCTGTTGCCCGTCAGGGCGTAGGGCTTCGCCTCCAGGCGACGCTCGGCGGCGATCTCGCGGCCCGTCGAGCTCAGGGGCCGATCGCCCGTCTGCGGACCGGCGAACCCGACCGACGCCGACGCCAGGAGAACGGCCGCGCCTGCTCCAACCAGTAGAAGCTTCTTCATCTCGCACCTCCTCGAGTTTGTGTCCGCCGGCACCGCTCCCGAGCCCTTTCCTTTTGGGCTCGGTCCCCGCGAATGAACGGTCTACACTCGAGATGCTGAAGGAGATTCCAGGTCTTGCGAAGCCGCAGCGAACCCGCAATCAGGAGGCGAGGAGGGCGCTATAGAATCAGCTCCGCGACGGTCCGGAGTGCGCTCGCGTCGGTCGCGCCGATCAGGAGCGTCGTCACGCGGCTCTCCTTCCAGGCCGCGAGGCGGTCGCGAATTCGCTCCTTCGGGCCGACGAGGGCGATCGAGTCGGCGAACTCGTCCGGCACGGCGGCGGCCGCCTCGTCGCGTTTCCCTTCCGCGAAGAGGTTCTGGACCTGGTCGACCGCCTCCGGGTAGCCGAACCGCCGGACGAGATTCGCGTGGAAGTTCCGATGCCGCGCTCCCATGCCGCCGATGTAGAACGCGAGCATATACTTGACGGGCAGCAGCGCCGCTTCGACGTCCTCGTTGACGTTGACCTGCACCGGACAGCAGATCTCGAACCCCGGAGGCGCGTTCTTCAGCGACTCCTCGTAGACCTCGGGTTTGCTCGGCGCGTAGTAGAGCGGCAGCCAGCCGTCGCACAGCTCGGTCGCCATCGCGATGTTCTTCGGCCCTTCGGCGCCGAGGAACAGCGGAACGTGCGTGCGGAGCGGCGCGTTGATCAGCTTCAGCGGCTTACCGAGGCCGGCGCCGCCCTTCAGGGGAAGCTGGTAGTGCTCGCCCTGGAACGTCACCGGTCCTTCGCGCTTCATCATTTGACGGAAGAGCGAGATCCACTCGCGCGTCCTTCCGAGCGGCTTCGGGAAGGGCTGCCCGTACCATCCCTCGACGACTTGCGGACCGGACACGCCGATGCCGAGCATCAGGCGGCCGCCGGTGAGATGGTCGATCGTCATCGCGGTCATCGCGACGCAAGCGGGCGTCCGCGCGGAGATCTGCACGATGCCGGTGCCGAGCTTGATCTTCTGCGTCTGCGCGCCGATCCAGACGAGCGGCGAGATCGCGTCCGAGCCGTACGCCTCCGCCGTCCACACGGAGTCGAAGCCGAGCTTCTCCGCTTCGATCGCGAGAGGTGCGGGGTTCTGGGGGCCCGTCATCCAGTAGCCGGCCATCAGTCCGAGTTTCATGGCTGGATGGCTAGCGAGCCCGGAGCGGTCAGTCGAGGGTGAGGACGACGTCGTTCTCCTTGACGTGCGCTCCCCTCTCGACCGCGACGCTCGAGACCGTGCCGGCGCGCGGCGCGACGACGGGGATCTCGATCTTCATCGACTCGACGACGACGAGCTCCTGCTCGGCGGTGACGGCGTCGCCGGCGGAGACGAGGACTTCGAGGACGACGCCGACGGCGGGGCTCTTGATCTCGGTCATCGTGCCTCCTTTGCAGACGCGTCCGCCGGTGTCACGAGCAGGGCGCGCCGTGGCCGGTCTCGGACCGCCGTGGCATACTCGATCGGATGATGGGCGCCCCCGATCCGCACGCTCGGCGTTCTCTGCTCGCGGGCTGGATCGCGATCGCCGTCGTCGCGGCGCTCCTCGCGGCGTCGATCGTCTGGATGGCGGCGCGCGAAGCACTCGCGCCGCCGTCGGCGGAGCGCGCGCCTGCACGAGGTCCATCGATCGTGCTCGTCCTGATCGACACGCTCCGCGCCGACTATCTCGGTACGTACGGCTTCGCCGGAGACGTCTCGCCGCGAATCGATCGGTTCGCGCAGGAAGCGATCGTCTTCGAGAACGCGTTCAGCCAGGCGCCGTGGACGAAGCCGTCGATCGCGACGCTCTTCACGTCGCTCCATCCGAAGCAGCACGGCGTGAGCGCGCACGGAAGCCAGTTCCTCACGGAGACCGGTGCGGAGCTGCGCGCGAGCGCGCTGCCGCGCCGTGCGCTCACCCTCGCCGAGGGCCTGCGCCGCGCCGGCTACGAGACGGCGGCGTTCGTCGCGAACCCGTGGATCCGCCAGGGCTTGGGCTTCGCGCAGGGCTTCGACACGTTCGAGGAAGAGACCGGTGCGACACCCGTCTTCGCGGACGCGATCCTCGCGAAGGCGCGGAAGTGGCTCGCGGAGCGCTCCAGCGAGAAGCCGTTCTTCCTCTACCTCCACTTCATGGACATCCACGGTCCGTACGATCCGCCCGCGGACGACGTTCGCGCCGTGCAGGACAGCGGGAGCCTCGGCGCGCGGCGCGCGCTTCGCCGCGAGGAGCTCGACAGGCGGCGCGGCTACCTGATGAAGGCGCCGTGGACGACGCGTCCCGAAGGCCGCCGCCTCGAGACCTGGCGCGGACGCTACGCCGCGGGCGTGCGAGCGCTCGATCGCGAGATCGGCGGGTTCCTCGACGATCTCGCCGCGCGCGGCCTGCTCGACGATTCCGTCGTCGTGATCACGTCCGACCACGGCGAGGAGCTGCTCGATCACGGCGACTTCGACCACGGCAACACGCTCTACGACGAGCAGATCCACGTGCCGCTCGTCGTGCGGCTGCCCGGAGGCGCCGGGGGCGGGCGGCGTATCGACGACGTCGTCGGGCTGATCGACGTGATGCCGACGCTCCTCGGTCTCGCCGGGAGCGAGGTCTCGCCGAAGCTCGCCGGACGGGACCTCGGTGTCCTGCTCGAGGGAAAGAGCTTCGCCGGCTCCGAGATCGCGATCTCCGCGGGCGTCAAGCGGCGGCCGGAGCTCGAGTCGGTGCGCACGCGGACGCACAAGCTCGTGCGCGACGGCAAGACGGGCGAGACGGCGCTCTTCGATCTCGCCGCGGATCCCGGCGAGTCGCGCGACCTCTCGGCGACCGCGCCGCAGGTCCGCGCCGCTCTCGAGAAGGCGCTCTCCGTGCACGGCGCCGAGATCGCTCGCAGCCCGATTCTCGAGAAGCGCCGCGCACGCGTGGGCCGGCGGACGGCCGACAAGCTCCGCTCCCTCGGCTACCTCGAGGACGAGGTCTCGCAGGGCTCCGCCGCGCACGCTAGGACGAATCCGCCAGAGCCCGCCGCACCGGCAGACGAAGAAGTGCGAAGGACGCAGGAGAAGGAGCAGCCGTGAAGGTACGAGCCGCCGTCGCCCACGAGGCCGGCAAGCCGCTCTCGATCGAGACCGTCGATCTCGAAGGGCCGCGCGCGGGTGAGGTCCTGGTCGAGATCAAGGCGACCGGCGTCTGCCACACCGACGCGTTCACGCTCTCCGGAGCCGATCCCGAGGGGCTCTTCCCGGCGATCCTCGGCCACGAGGGCGCGGGGATCGTGCGCGAGGTCGGCGCCGGCGTGACGAGCGTCGCGGCGGGCGACCACGTGATCCCGCTCTATACGCCCGAGTGCCGGCAGTGCGAGTACTGCATCTCGGGACGGACGAATCTCTGCCAGGCGATCCGCGCGACGCAGGGACGCGGCGTGATGCCGGACGGGACGAGCCGCTTCTCGTGCGGCGGCACGACGCTGCACCACTACATGGGCACGTCGACCTTCGCGAGCTTCGTCGTGCTGCCGGAGATCGCCGTCGCGAAGATCCGGAAGGACGCTCCGTTCGACAAGGTCTGCTACATCGGCTGCGGCGTCACGACCGGCGTCGGCGCGGTCATCAACACGGCGAAGGTCCGTCCCGGAGACAACGTCGTCGTGTTCGGGCTCGGCGGCATCGGGCTGAACGTCATCCAGGGAGCGCGCATGGTCGGCGCCGGGATGATCGTCGGCGTCGACGTGAACGTGACGAAGCGCCCGCTCGCCGAGAAGCTCGGCATGACGCACTTCGTGAATCCGAAGGAGGTCGAGGGCGACCTCGTGCCGTACCTCGTCGACCTGACGCGCGGCGGCGCGGACTACAGCTTCGAGTGCATCGGGAACGTCGCGATGATGCGTCAAGCGCTCGAGTGCTGCCACAAGGGCTGGGGCGAGAGCGTGATCATCGGCGTCGCGCCCGCGGGCGCGGAGATCGCGACGCGGCCGTTCCAGCTCGTCACGGGACGCGTCTGGCGCGGCACCGCCTTCGGCGGAGCGAAGGGGCGCACGGACGTGCCGAAGATCGTCGACTGGTACATGGAAGGGCGGATCAACATCGACGACCTGATCACCCACACGATGCCGCTCGACGACATCAACCGGGCGTTCGACCTGATGCACGACGGCGAATCCATTCGCAGCGTCGTGGTGTATTGAAGCGAGGGGGCGCCGCCCCCTCGCCGAGGCCGCGGCCAAGCCGCAGCCTCTCCACTCCCCCGCAAGCCCGCAGCACCGGCCGCGCGCTGCGCGCGCGGAGGTTCGAGGACCCCGGAAACCTGTTACAGAGGACACGACAAGGAGAGCACATGGCAGGCCGACTCGAGGGCAAGGTGGCCGTCGTCACGGGCGGCGCGAGCGGAATCGGACGCGCGACGGTGCTGCGCTTCCTCTCGGAGGGCGCGCGCGTCGTCGCCGCCGACCTGAACGCCGCGACCGGCGAGGAGACGCTCGAGCTGGCGCGGCGCGCGGGCGCGGGTGATCGCGTCCGCTTCACGCGGGCGGACGTCGCGGACGAGCCGCAGGTCGCGGCGATGGTCGCTCTCGCGAAGAAGGACTTCGGCCGGCTCGACTGCATCTTCAACAACGCCGGAGTCGCCGGCGCGTTCGGGCCGATCACCGAGATCGACGTCGCCGACTGGGACTACTCCTTTGCGGTCCTCGTGCGCGGCGTGTTCCTCGGCATGAAGCACGCGACGCGCGTGCTGAAGGAGCAGGGGCAGGGCGGCGCGATCATCAACACGGCTTCGATCGCCGGGCTCGCGGGCGGCGACGGACCGCAGGCGTACTCCGCGGCCAAGGCCGCGGTGATCAACTTGACGCGCGCCGTCGCGGTCGAGCTCGCTCCCGAGCGCATCCGCGCGAACGCGATCTGCCCGGGCGCGATCCTGACGCCGCTGCTCCACCGCGGCAACGCGGACGGCATGCGCCCGCAGCTCGAGAGCTATCAGCCGTGGCCGGAAGCCGGTCAGCCCGAGCACATCGCGTCGGCGGCGTTGTTTCTCGCGAGCGACGACGCCGCGTTCATCACGGGAGAGGCGCTCGTCGTCGACGGCGGCGCGACCGCGAAGGGCGGCAACGCGCTCCAGCACCTCGGCGGTGCCGCGCTGTCGGCGCTCGGCACCGGCGTCGATCGCGGCACGACCGGCGAAGAAAACAGCTTCCGTTCGCTGTAGGTCCGCGCTTCCTCCTATTCGAGCAGGCCCGCCGGCTCGTCGAGGAAGGCGCGGCAGGGGGAGCCGCACGCCATCGCCTGTCCCGCATTCTGCGCGCCCGGGCTCCGCGTGTTGCTCGGGCAGGCGAGACCCTGCTGACCCTGGCAGATGAAAGCGCCGAGCTCGCTCGGGTCGCTCCACTCCGATCCGCCGGTCGCACGCATCAGGGTGCTCGACTTCTTGATGATCGAGACGCCCGCGAGCCAGCCCTCGTCGCGCTCGGCGACGTACGGCGGGTTCACGTGGAAGAAGGGACCGAACGTTCCCGCGTTCGCCACGACGCCCTCGTAGCTGACCGCGTCGACGTAGCCGTTCGACGGGTCGAGAATCAGGATCCCGTCGGGGCAGCTCGTGCCGCCGTTCAGCAGGTCGCCGTTCTTCAGGTTCGAGTCCGCGGCGGGCGCCGGGAAGACGAAGTCGCACTTGCCGGCCGCGACGACCGTCGCCGAGGTGCTCGTGAAGCACGCGACGTAGAATCCGACACCCGTCCCGGTGTCGTCGGGCAAGACGGTGCCGTTCGGGACCGTCGCGACGAAGTGGGCGTCGCCGGCGTTGTTGAAGAACGGCGTGCCGCACTGTCCGCCGGCGCCCTCGACCGAGACGAGTTTGTAGCCGCTGAGATCCAGGCCGGCAGGTCCGGCGATCTCGACGAACTCGTCGCGATCGTCGTTCGGGAAGCCGAAGAAGTCGTCGTAGTCGAACTCGTTGACCCACGGCAGGAGGTACTCGCCCGCGCACGTCCCGCCCGAGCACGAGTCGTTGAGCGTGCAGCCGTCGAGGTCGTTGCACGGGTTGCCGTTCGGCGTGTGGACGCAGGTGCCCGTCGCGTTGCAGATGTCGTCGGTGCAGACGTTCAGATCGCTGGCACACGAGCTGCCCGCCGCCTCGAAGTCGCAGACCGAGTTGCAGCAGTCGCCGTTCGCGAGGTTGTCGTCGTCGCACTGCTCACCGGCGTCGAGGATGCCGTCGCCGCAGACCTCGAGCGTGCAGTCGCTCCGGCAGCCGTCGCCGCTCTGCAGGTCGCCGTCGTCGCACTGCTCGCCTGCCGTCTGGATGCCGTTGCCGCAGCCGGTCTCGGTGCAGTTCGAGTCGCAGCCGTCACCGTTCTGCAGGTCGCCGTCGTCGCACTCCTCGCCGCCCTCCTCGATGCCGTTGCCGCAGGTCTCGACGCAGGGCTTCGTCGGTCCCTTTGCCTTGACGAGGTCGATCGCGTTCTTCTTGGACGTGGTCGGCGGCGTCTCCCATCGCCCGCAGTAGGTGCTGGAGCCGATCGTGAGGCGCGTCTCGATCCAGTCGACCGGGCCGGAGATCGCGTCGTTCGAGTAGGGCGAGCCCTTCAGGGATCCCTTCAGGAGCGTGAAGCCGACCCGGAGCGAGCTGACGCCGCCGGGACCGCCGGCCGGTCCCTTGTACGAGAAGCCGGTGCCCGCGGCGCGCCAGCTCGCGCACGGCAGCGTGACGGGCGCGTTCACGTCCTCCGACGTGATGATCTGCAGGGAGGACGCGGCGCCGCCGGCGCACGTCGGATTCCCGAAGCCGAGGATCGCCGGATCGCGGAACGTGAACTTCAGCAGGTCCTTCGCCGCATCGGACTTGTTGCGCGCGGTGAGCGACTTGCCGCCGAGCACGTCGACGAACGCGGCCGCCGGAGCGACGATCGCGAGAAGCGACGCGGCGACGAGTGGAAGCGTGACGGCGACGAGGATCCGAAGCGGGCGCTGGTTCGGCATGATCCCTCCTGAGCCAGAGGTCGGGTTTCCGTACGGCGTACGGCCACCGCATGTCACATCCCGGCGCGTCGTGCTAGACGCAGCGCACGCCTTTTCACATGTGCGCGCCGCCGTTCGGGCTCAGGACCTGGCCCGTGCAGAACCCGGCTGCGTCGGAGACGAGGTACGCGCACGCCTCGGCGATGTCGTCGGGCCGTCCCATCCTCTGCACCGGAAGCTGCGCGACCGCCTTGTCGTAGAGGCCCGGCGGCGCGCCGGCCATGCGGATGAGGGGCGTGTCGATCAGGCCCGGGGCGAGGGCGTTGACGGTGATGCCGACGGGTCCGAGCTCTCGCGCGAGCGCCTTGGTGAACCCGATGATCCCCGCCTTGGCGGCCGCGTAGTGCGTCAAGCCGGGTCCGCCGCCGTTCAGAGCCGCGGCCGAGGAGACGTTGACGATGCGCCCGAAGCCGGCCGCCTGGAGATCCGGAAGGACGAGGCGACAGCAGCGCACCGTCCCGCGCAGGTGGACGTCGAGCATCCGGTCGAATCGCTCCTCCGTCATCTCGGAGAGTGGAGCGAAGTCGGCGATCCCGGCGCAGTTCACGAGGATGTGGATCGGTCCGAGCTCCGTGCGAGCGCGATCGAAGGCCGCCTCGAGCGTCGGCGTTTGCGTGACGTCCGCCGCGACGCCGATCGAGCGCCGTCCGAGCGCGCGGATCTCGGCGGCGACCTTCTCCGCCTCGGCCTCGCGGAGATCGAGCACCGCGACGTCGGCGCCGTCGCGCGCGAGTCGCCGCCCGATCGCGCGTCCGATGCCCGACGCCCCTCCCGTGACGACGGCATTTCGTTCGCGAGCCATGCGTCTACTCGAACTTGCCGTGGCGGCCCGCGCCGGCCGCGAAGCGGCTCGCGCCCGCCAGCGTCTCGCCGGAGCGGATCACGTCCATTCCGAGCCGCGTCTCGTTGCGCAGCGCTTCGGCGAGGTCGAGGTCCCACTGCCGGTAGGACGAGAGGCGATCGTTCCGCATGCAGAGCTGCGGAAAGCGTGCGATCTGCCCTGCGAGCTCCTTCGCTGCCGCAAGCGCCCGTCCCGACTCGACGATCCGGTTCGCGAGGCCCATGCGAAGCGCTTCCTCGCCGGAGACGCCCCGTCCCGTCAAGATCAGGTCGAGAGCGTGGCTGTGGCCGAGCATGCGCGAGAGACGCACCGTCCCGCCGTCGACGAGCGGCACGCCCCAGCGGCGACAGTAGACGCCGAAGACCGCATCGCTCGCGGCGACGCGCAGGTCGCACCAGATCGCGAGCTCGAGACCGCCGGCGACCGCGAATCCCTCGACCGCGGCGATCGTCGGCTTCGGGAGGAGGAAGCGCGTCGGCCCCATCGGCCCGTCGCCGTCGACGCGGACGGCGTTGCCGCGGCCGTCCGAGACGCCCTTCAGGTCCGCGCCCGCGCAGAACGTCCCGTCCGCTCCCGTCAGGATCGCGACGGAGAGCGCCTCGTCGGCGGCGAAGCGGCGGAACGCGGCGGCGAGCTCGACCGCGGTCGGTCCGTCGACGGCGTTCCGCACCTGGGGCCGGTCGATCGTGATGATCGCGATCGATTCCTCGGTCTCGAAGCGAACGTTGCTCACGCGTTACCACCTTTCTTGCCCGTCTTGCCCGTCCGGGGACGGCTGCCGTAGTCGCCGAACGGATCGTCGCGCTCGCGCACCGCCTGCCGGAAGCCGACGTCGCCCGCGCGATCGACGAAGTCGAGCCCTTCCTGCGTGTGGCGCGCGATGCCGTCGAAGAGCGTCCCGAGGGTGCGGCTCGAAGCGAGCCCCATGTTCTCCGCCGTCTGATTGCAGAGGAGCTTCAGCATGACGAGCTGGTTCGTCGGCACGCGCGCCATGCGCTCGGCGAGAGCGATCGCGTGCGATTCGAGCTTCTCGTCCGGCACGCACTCGAGGATCAAACCGATCTCGACGGCCTTCGGCGCGGTGATCTCGTCCCCCGTCAGGAGGTAGCGCTTCGCCTGCTCGAGACCCATGCGATAGACCCACATCGCGGTCGTCGGCGTCCCCCAGACGCGCGAAGGTGGGTAGCCGAAGCTCGCACCCTCCGCGGCGACGATCAGGTCCGCGCAGAGGACCATGTCGGTGCCGCCTCCGATGCACCAGCCCTGCACGGCCGCGATCACCGGCTTCCGCGCGTACCAGAGCTTCATGTACGTCTCGACGAAGCGGCCCATCATGCGGAGGTCCGCGACCGAGTCCCACACGCGGCCCGTCGGCGCGGCGGCGCCTTCGCTCTCCTTCGCCTGCGCGGCGGTCGACCAGTCGAGGCCGTAACCGGCGCAGAAGGCCGGCCCCTCGGCGCGCAGGAGGAGGACGTGCGCCTCGCGTTCGGCATCGCCCTCGTCGATCGCGGCGGCAAGCTCGTCGCGGAGCGCGGGCGTGATGGTGTTGTACTCCTTCGGGCGCGACAGCGTGATGTGGTGCACGCCGTTCCTCGTCTCGGTACGAAGCGTGGTGCCTTGCATGCGGCATTCCCTCCAGAGGCGGTCGTGCGTGCGTTAATCGAAGCGCTGCGCGAGGCGCAAGGCTAGCCGATGGCGCTCGACGTGGAGATCCTCCTTCTCGTCCTCCTCGCGGCGGGGATGCATGCGACGTGGAACGCACTCGTCAAGGTGAGCGGCGACCCCCTCCTGACGCAGACCACGATCATCACGACCGGCTCGATCCTGGCGCTCACGATCGCTCCGTTCGTGCCGGCGCCGGCTCCGGCGAGCTGGCCGTTCCTCTTCGCGAGCGTCGCGATCCACAATCTCTATTTCCTGTTCCTCCTGCGCGCGTACCGGCACGGGGATTTTTCGCAGGTCTATCCGATCGCGCGCGGCTCCTCGCCGCTGATCGTCGGTCTCCTCTCGGGGCCGCTCGTCGGGGAGACGCTCTCGTGGCCGCAGCTCGGCGGCCTCCTGCTGGTTGCGTTCGGGATCGCGAGCCTCGCGGGCGTCGGGCGATCGCGCGGCGTCGCCGAGGGGCCGGCGGTGCTCTACGCGCTCGCCTGCGGGCTCTCGATCGGGGCCTTCTCCCTCGTCGACGGGATCGGCGTCCGCCGCGCGGGAGGCGGCTTCTCGTTCGCCGTCTGGCTCACCGCGCTCGAGTTCATCCCGATCGTGGCCTACACGGCGATCCGGCGGAGCCGAGGGATCGTCCCGTTTCTACGAGTGAGTGGGCGAGTCGCGGCGGCAGGCGGCGTGCTCGCGGCGGTCTCGTACACGCTGATCATCTGGGCGTACACGCAGGGGCCGATCGCGCCGATCGCGCCGATCGCGGCCCTGCGGGAGACGAGCGTCGTCATGGCCGCGCTGATCGGAGCGGCCCGCTTCGGCGAGCCCTTTGGCATCCGCCGCGTCGCGGCGGCCGTGGTCGTCGTGCTCGGCGTCGCGCTCCTGAATGGAGCGTGGTGAATCTCGAAAAGAAGGTTGACGCATCGTCGATCGTGCTTACCGGCATCCTCTCGATCGATCTGCCGAAGGCGGCCGCGAGCCGCGCCCGCAAGGTCGAGGTCAAGGCCGCGTAGCGAGCGGTCGAACGGGCGGCGCGTCGTCGAGGCGCGCCGCCCTTCTCATTCCAGCGCGGCGGTGACGCGCACCGTCGCGCGGATCTCGATCTCTCCCGCCTCGATCGGCGGTGCCGGCGCTGCTTCCGCGGCCGCCATCGCCATGTCCCGCCGGTAGAACGGCATCGGTGGCTGCTCGTGCGGCTGCTGCTCGATCTCGAGCAACGAGCCGATCCTTGCGCCCGCACCGGAAGCGGCCGCTTCCGCGCGGGAGCGGGCCTCCGCGACCGCCTGGCGCAGCGCCTCGCGCTCGAGCTCGTCGCGCTTCGTCACGTCGAAGCGGAGACCGCTGACGGAGGTGGCACCGGCCTCGGTTCCCTGGCCGATCACGTCGCCCACCTTCGTGATGTCGTCGACGCGCACCTCGACCTGGTTCTGCGCGAGAAAGCCGCGCGGGATACGACGTCCCTTCTCGTAGTCGAACTCCTCCGTCAGGGAGTAGGAGATCGTCCGGATCGCCTTCTCCCCGACCAGCGGGCCGACCTTCTGCAGGACCGCGTCCACGATCGTCGAGTTCTTCTGCTGCGCCTGGCGCGGATTCGGATCGCGCGACTCGACGGCGAGGAGGACGAAAGCCTGATCCGGCGCGGCGCGAAGCTCCGCTTCGCCGGTCACGATGACGCGGGGAGGCTTCCTTCCCTCGTGCGGCTCGGCACCCGCTTGCGAGACGCCGAAGACGACGCCGAAGACGACGACGAAGACGACGATGCTGACGACGAGCGACGACGCGAGGAGGATTCGCTTCATTCCTCCTCCCTATCCCAGCCCGTTTGCTTCTACAAAAACCCCAAGGTCGTGAAGGGGCCGTTCGGGATGAGAGATGTGTGCGTTCCCGCCGTCGCGAGCCAATTGTCGATGATCGTCGCGTAGACCTGCCGGAAGTCCGTGTGGTGGACGAGGTTTCCGACGGAGTTCGGAGCGGCGATGCTCGGGATCCCGCCGTAGATGCCGCCGTTCACCGAGTCGCCCATCGCGAAGAGCACCGAGGCCTGACCGTGGTCCGTTCCGCCGCTGCCGTTCTCGGCGATGCGACGGCCGAACTCCGAGAAGGTGAGCGTCAGGACGCGCTCGGAGACGTTCTCGCCGGCCTCGACGTTGATCGACTGGAGGTCTGTGTAGAACGCGGTGAGACACTCGCTCACCTGCGTCAGCAGGCTGGCTTGACGCCCGGCGAGCGTGCCCTGGTTCGTGTGCGTATCGAAGCCGCCGAGGCGGACGTGGAAGTAGCGCGCGCCGACGGGCGAGCCGCTGACGGCGTCGTGGCGGATGATCGAGGCGGCCTCGGCGAGCCGCTGTGCGAGCTGCCCCGGCACGTCGTCGAGGGCCGCTCCCCAGTGCGTGTCGACCGCGTCGTACTCGTCCATCTTCGAGAGGAGAACCTCTCCCGAGATGCCGACGGAGTTCTGCAGACCGCTGGTCTGGCCGGGATCCGCTTCGACCGCGTACACCGCCTCGAGCGCGGCCTTCTTCGCCGCCGCGTCGGGGTAGAGCGGGTCGTCCGGAAGCGCGAACTGCGAAAGCGCTCGTACCGCGAGCACGTTGGCGCCCCCTCCGGAGAAGAACATCTTGCTCAGCGTGTCGTCGACGTCGACCGTCACGAGGTCCGTCGGGTCGTAGAAGTCGTCGAGGTAGCGTCCGAACCAGCCGTCCGAGAACGGCCCGAGCGGGTCGGCGCTGAACCAGATGTCCTCCGAGCGGAAGTGCGAGAGGCTCTGGCTCGGGTAGGCGACGCCGTTCAGGATCGCGACCTTGCCCGCGTCGTACAGGCCCTTCAGTCCGCCCATCGACGGATGGAGCGCGAGCGCGTTCCCCCACGTCGGGTCCGGATCGTCGAGCGTGGTCGCCGCGAGGTCCGCGACGGAGATCTGCAGCGAAGGCCGCGCCGCTGCGTAGGCGGTGCGCTGCGCTCCGTCGACGGGAATGACCGTGTTCAGCCCGTCGTTCCCGCCCTCGAGCTGCACGACGACGAGGATCGGATCGACGACGCCCGAGGCGCCCGCCTCGAGCGGCGCGAAGAGGGCGCGCTGCAGCGGTCCCGGCACGGCGAGCGTCGCGCCCGCCAGGGCGCCGTTCCGAAGGAAGCGTCTACGGCTGATCGTCATCGCTTCCCCCTTCAGTGGATGCTGGCTTCGGGAATCTGGAGCGCCAGCGCCACCGCGCCGCGCACCTTCTTCTCGAGCACTTCTTCGTCTTCGAAGTCGTTCATGCCTTCGAAGTAGTCGATCAGCGCTTGACGGGTTCCCGACGGCGTCTTCGCCGCGATGCCGAGGCGCGCGAGGATCTCGTCCACGACCTCGTCCTCGCCGACGGCCCCCTTCGGGATCAGCTTCTCCGGTTTCAGCTTGACGTCGGTCGCGGAGCGGCCGGCGCCGACGGCCTGCGCGGCGTCGAAGCGCGCGACGAGCTGGCCGGACGAGAGCCACGAGGGGCCGCTGCTCCAGCCGTTGACGCTCGGCGGCTCGAAGAGCTCCATGCCCATGTCTTCGAGCTTGTCCGGCGTCAGCACGTGGCTCGACTGCGCGTCGAGGGCGCGCATCGCGGAGAAGAGGAATTCGCACGGGTTCTTGACCGAGCTCGTCTTGGCCGTCGCGGAGTAGAACTCGTCGTGCGTGAAGAGGGAGCGAAGCAGGTCCCGGACGACGTAGCCGTTCGCGCGGAAGTCCGTGGTGATCTCGTCGATCAGGGCGGCGTCGGGGTTCGGGTACGCGAAGTACTCCCAGAGCTTCTTCCCGAGGAACCGCGGCATCGTGAGGTTTCCGGCGGAGTCGGTGTGAGTGAAGAGGATGTCGATCGCGTTCTGCGCGGGCGGCAGGAGGTTCCCCGCGCCGTCCTCGACCCCGATCGGCCCGGTCGCCTGGAACGGCTTTCCGGCGAAGAGCGTCTTCGAGCCGGAGTCCCAGCGAGCCAAATTGAAGAAGCCGACGTCGTTCGCGTCGTACTGGAAGCCGGTGAGCGCGCGCGTGAGCTCCGTCACGTCGGTCTGCGTGTAGTTCTCCTCGGTCTCGTCGAAGCTGAACACGCCGAGCACGAAGAGCTCCATCAGCTCGCGCGCGAAATTCTCGTTGAGCGCGTTCTTCCGGTTCTGGCGGCCGTCGAGCATCTCGAGCATCGCCGGGTCGCGCGTCACCTCCCACACGAGCGTGCGGAGCGGGCCGAGGCCGTGCTCGCGGAAAGTGCGGTTCTGGTACGACATCCGGCGCACGCTCTTCGCGACGCTGAACTGCGTCGCGAAGTGATCGTGCCAGAAGAGGACCATCTTCTCCTGCAGACGCCGCGCGTTCTGCGTCGCCATCCGCTTCGCCCACCAGGTCGAGAGCTTCTTCAGCTCGGACCGCTCGTTCGTCGGGGCGGACGGCCCCTTCGCGCTGGTCGGCTTCTGCGACACCAGGATCTCGACCGAGAGGCCGACCCCGCGGCGCAGGAATCCCTTGATGTCGTTCGGCTTCGCGCCGAAGCCCGCGCGATTCAGCAGGTGAACGACGTTCTCTTCACTCCAGACGACCATCCGACTCCCCTCCGGCGCTTGGATGCGCGGAGAGGATGCACGGTGAACCGCCCTCCGGGCAATGGGCGGATTTCAGGAGATGCGCGCGGCGGGCATCGGCGGACAGGCCGAGCCGATGCCCGTACCGTCCTGCGGACAGGCGCTGCCGATGCGGCGCAGCACCTCGAAGAGGAAGTAGATCTCGGGGTAGATCAGCGGCTTCCCGTTGGTCAGGATCGCCACGGAGACGTCGCGGTCCGGGTCCGCCCAGCCGAACACGTTCGTCAGGCCGAGATGGCCGAACGCATGGCGCGTGAACGGCCCGTAGAGGCTGAACCACTCCGCGCCGAGCATGAAGCCCGAGCCGTAGCGAAACGGCAGGACGAGGGTCATGTCGGGCTCGAGGTACGATTGCTCCGCCGTCGCGCGAACGACCGTGCGGCGATCGAAGACGCGCACGCCGTCGAGCGTGCCGCCGACGCGCAGCACCTCGAAGAAGCGGCACAGCTCCTCCGCGTTCGAGACGACGTTCCCCGACGGGAAGATGCTCGTCAGGAAGCGCGAGTCGTTGAGGATCTCGACGGCGCGCTCGTAGTCGATGCCGAGCGCGCGCCGCATCAGCATCGATACCGGCCAGAACGGCGCCGGACCCGTGAAGACGTTCGTGGCGACGCGCCCGAGATCCTCGTGCCGCACGCCGTAGCTCATCCAGCGGAGCCCGAGGGGCTTCCGCAGCACCTCGTCGAGATACGCGCGGATGTCCTTCCCCGTCACGCGGCGCACGACCTCGCCGAGGAGGAAGCCCGTGGTCACCGCGTGGTAGGCGAGGCGCGTACCGGGACGCCACAGCGGCTCCTGCTCGCAGAGGAGCTCGACGATCCGATCGGGATCGCCGAGGAGCGCCGGGTCCATCGTGTCCGGCGGCGGGTTCGGAACGCCGGCGCGGTGATTCAGCACGTGACGGAGGCTGATCGCCTCCTTCCCGCGGCAGCCGAACTCCGGGATGTACTCGCAAACCGGATCGTCGAGCCGGACCTGATCCGTCTCGTCGAGATGATGAAGGAGCATCGCGGTGACGGCCTTCGAAGCGGAAGCGACGCAGAAGGGCGTGTCCGGCGTCGCGAGGACCTTCTCCGATCCGGGCGGATCGCTCGGGCCGTTGCCTCGCGCGTAGCCGATCGAGCGCTCGAGGAGGATGCGGCCCCGGCGCCGCACGCAGATGCTGATCGCCGGGTGGATGCCGGCTTGATACAGGCGCTCGACCGCGCGCCAGATCCACTTGACGGCCCGCGTTTCGACGCCGACCGAGGGCGGATAGACCTCCGCACCCGGGCGCATGGTGGTGACCGCTTCGAGATCCTCCGGAACCGGGCAGGTCGCGTACAGGTGGCCGAGGAGCGGCTGGTTCACGTCCGAGGAGGTAGCTCTCGGCCGTTCCGGCCGCACGGCGTCCGCACGGCGCCGAGCGAACGACGCCTCGCGCCGTGGTACGGAGGATTCATGGGCCACCCCTACTTCGCGAGCCGGCGCGCCGCCGGCGGACCGGGCACGAGCGGGCGCTCGGCGGTCCTCGCGCGCCGCGGCATCGTCTGCACGAGCCAGCCCCTCGCCTCCCAGGCGGGGCTCGCGGTGCTTCGCGACGGGGGTAACGCGTTCGATGCCGCGATCACCGCGGTCGCCGTGCAATGCGTCGTCGAGCCGTACAACACCGGGGTCGGCGGCGACTGCTTCGCGATCGTCTGGCCGGCGCGCGAAGGACGGCTCCGTGCCCTGAACGGCAGCGGGCGCGCGCCGGCGGAGATCGACATCGCGGCGCTGCGCGCGCAGGGCGACGAGATGCCGTGGTTCGGCGCCGCGACGATCACGGTACCGGGCGCCGTCGACGCCTGGCACGAGCTTCTCTCGCGTTACGGCACACGGTCGCTTCGCGAGCTCCTCGCCCCCGCGATCGCGTACGCCGAGGACGGCTTCGCGGTGAGCGAGATCGTCTCGAACGAGTGGGATCTCGTCGTACGCTTCGGGCTCCTCCGGAACGACGACGCGCGCCGGTGCTTCGCGCCGGACGGCGCGGGCCCGCGGCCGGGGCGAATCGTTCGTCTGCCCGAGCTCGCGCGCTCGCTGCGTCTCCTCGCCGAGGGCGGCCGCGACGCGTTCTACGGTGGAGAGCTCGCGGAGCGCCTCGTCGCAGCACTTCGCAACGAAGGGTGTGCGCTCTCGCTCGCGGACCTCGCGGAGCATCGCTCGACCTGGGTCGAACCGATCGGGATCGACTACCGCGGCTACCGTCTCTGTGAGGTTCCGCCGAACACGCAGGGCATCACGGCATTGATTGCGCTCGGAATCCTGCAGCACCACGATCTCGGAGCCCTGCGGGGCGGCTCGGCGGAGGCGCTGCACCTCGTGATCGAGGCGGTCAAGCTCGCGCTCGCGGATCGCGCGGCGCACGTTGCGGATGCGGAGCACATGCGCGTCCCCGTCGAGGCCTTGCTCGACGCTTCGTCTCTGCGGCGACGCGCCGCGGAGATCGACCTTTCGCGCGCGAGCGAGGAGCCGCGCGCGCTCGCCGGAGGAAGCGACACCGTGACGCTCGTCGCGGCCGACGCGGAAGGAAACGTCGTCACGCTGATCAACAGCCTCTACGGTGCCTTCGGCTCCGGGCTCGTCGCGGGCGACACGGGGATCGCACTGCAGAACCGCGGACGCGGCTTCGTTCTCGATCCGGCGCACCCGAACTGCATCGCGCCGCGCAAGCGGCCGTTCCACACGCTGTGTCCCGCGATGCTCCTCGCGAACGGCCGTCCCGCCGTGGCGCTCGGCGTGATGGGTGGCGACGTGCAGGCGCAAGCGCACGTGCAGGTCGTGACGAGCCTCGTCGACCACGGCCGGAACGTGCAGGAGGCGCTCGACGCGACGCGCTTCCACGCGCTCGGCGGTGCTCACGTCGCGTTCGAGGAGGACCTTCCCGTGGAGGCGCGCGAAGCGCTCGCGCTCCGCGGACACCGGATCGAGGACCCGCTCGCCGCGCTCGCGCGCGGCGGGTTCGGCGGCGGACAGGCGATCGCGATCGACGCGGAGAGCGGTGTCCTCTGGGGCGGCTCGGACCGGCGGAAGGACGGCGCCGCGGCCGGATTCTGACCGGCGCCACTCGAGGAAGGCGACTCTCGGGTCGACGATGCACGTACGGATCGAAGATCGGAATCCCGACGGACGCGGGCGTGGCCGCGCCGCGAAGCGCGTCGTCCTCGTCTCGCAGGCGCATCCCGGCGAGGAGGTCACGGTGCGGACGGACCTCGTCACCCGCGGCACCGTCCAGGGGCGCGTCGCGAAGCTGCTCGAGCGCGATCCCGCGCGGATCGAGCACGAGTGCCAGCACGAGTTCCATTGCACCGGCTGTCCGCTGCTCGCCGCTTCGGAAGAGGACGAGGCGGCGTTCAAGACCGCTCGCCTCGCGCACGCGCTCGAGAGCCTGCGCGGCTACACGTTGCCGGCGCCCGAGCCGCTCCTCCGGCCCGGACCGCTCTTCGGCTATCGCCATCTCGCGAAGCAGAGCTTCGGGGAGCGCGAAGGGCACGCGGTCCTCGGCTCGTACGTCGCCGGCACCCATCGCGTCACCGACAACGCCGGCTGCCCGGTCCTGGCGCCGCCCTTGCGCGACCTGATGGACCTCGTCGCGCGGCTCGCGGACGAGAGCGGTCTGCCGCTCGACGCACCGAACGGGCGATCGGGCTTGCGGCACGCCGTCGCACGTCTCAGCCGGAGCTCCGGCCGGATGCTGCTCTTGATCGGAACGACCGAGGATCCGCCGCTGGGAGCGAGCGCGCTCGCGGGGCTTCTGCGGCGCGAGTGTCCCGACCTCGTCGGCGTGCACGTCCTCGTGCAATCCGGGCGCGGGAACGCGCTTCTCGCCGGCGACGTGCGCTGGAGCGACGGGGCGAGCTTCGTCGAGGACGCGATCCTCGGCTTCACGCACCGGATCGGCCCGCGCTCGTTCTTCCAGATCCATCCCGCGGCCGCCGAGGTGATGTTCGCGACCGCAGTGGCCGCGGCGGGCGAGGGCGAGCGCTGCCTCGAAGTGTTCGCGGGCGTTGGAGCGCTGACGCTGCCGCTCGCGAGCTGCTTCCGCGAGGTGGTCGCGATCGAGTCCTCGACGGAGGCTTCGGTGAGCCTCCGCGAAGCCGCGGCGCGAGTCTCGAGGACGAGCGGTCGCGTCCAGGTCCGCGAGGGGCGCGCGGAGGTGCTCGTCCCCGAGGCGCTGCGCGTGTCCACTCCCGACGTCGTCGTCCTCGACCCGCCGCGTGCGGGCGCTTCGCCGGCGGTGATGGAGCCGATCGCCGCTTCCGGCGCGCGGCGCTGCATCCTGATCTCGTGCGATCCGGACGCGCTCGCACGTGACCTCGCGCCGCTCCTGCGGAGCGACTGGGTGGTCGAGCGGATCGTGCCGGTCGACCAGTTTCCGCGCACGGCGCACCTCGAGACGATCGCGGTCGCTTCCCGGCGGTGAGATGCGGGCACCGCGCGCGAGCCGTCGCACCGTTTGCGCCGCTGCCCGTCGATCTGCGACACCGGCTCCGGACGCCGATGCCGTCGTCGCCCCGTCAGAGCCTCCCGAAGCCGATCCGCTTCGTGCGCAATCATGCGCGCCTGTTCGGCTCGATCGCCGTCGGGATCGTAGGGACACGGGCGGGCGTCACTCACCGCCCATGCGGTGCGGCTGCCACTGGAGGCCGAGAGCGAGGATGCGCTCGAGGAGCCGGGAGTACGACATCTTCGCCCGCTTGGCGGACTGCGCGAAGTCCTCTTCCTCGGCGAGCTGCGGGTTCGCGTTCGCCTCGATGACGTACGCCTTGCCGTTCGCGTCGAGACGGAAGTCGATGCGCGCGTAGCCGCAGAGGTCGAGCGCGCGGTACGCCCGCTTCGCCAGGTGCTGGATCTTCGGGGCGAGGCCTTCCGGAAGCTCTGCCTCGGCGGTATCGATGCCGTGACGCTTCTGATACTTGACGTTCCACTTCACGCGTTCCGTCGCGATGTGCCAGTGATCGTCGGACATCTTCGCGAACGTCATCTCCCAGACGGGAAAGACGCGGAGCCGGTGGTTCCCCATCACGCCGACGTAGATCTCGCGCCCGTCGATGAACTGCTCGATGATCGCGGGCGTCAGAATCGTGTCGTGGATGTACTTCACGCGCTTCTGGAGCTGCTCCTCGTTCGCGACGACGGAAGCCTGCGAGATACCGATCGAGGATTCGAACGTCAGCGACTTCACGATCAGGGGAAAGCTGAGCTTCCGCGGCAACACGGGCTTCCGGTTGAGAGGAGCCACCGTGAAATCGGGCGACGGGATGCGGTGGTACGCGAGGAGCTTCCGCGCGAGGGCCTTGTCGCGCGACAGCGTCAGGCCGCGCGGATTGCAGCCCGTGTACGGGATCCGCAGCAGCTCGAGGTAGCTGACGACGTTCTGGTCGAACACGCCGACGTCGGCGAACGCCTCCATCAGGTTGAACACGATCGTCGGCTTGAACTCGTCGATCGCCGAGCGGATCGGCGTCAGGTCGTCGTGGACGCCGATGACGCGAAGCTCGTGCCCGCGCCGGCGGAGCGTCGTGACGACGTCCCACTCCATCCGCCACTCGGGGGCGACGTCCGCCTGCGCGACGTCCTCCTTCGGGACGAGGTCCTCGTGGACGAGAACGAGGACGCGATACTTCCTCACAGCGCCACCCGGTGCCGTCCGCTGTGCAGGTAGTTCATGGTCTGTACGGTGAGGAGAACGGTGAACTCCTGGCGGGCCTGCTCCTCGGGCACGGCGAGGCGGAGCTTCAGCTCGCGGCAGCGCGAGATCATGTCCTCGAGCACGCGGTCGATCGTGTACTGGTAGATCCCGGTCCAGCTCGCGACGACGCGGCGCACGGACCGGCGGATCTTGCCGAGGAACTGCGCCGCCGTCATGCTGCTCGCATACTCGGGCCCGTCCGAGAAGATGCGCCGGAGCTCGCGGTCGTAGAACTTCGGATGGTCGACGCCGTGCAGGCGACGCTTCCGGCGATAATGGCGGCGGAGCGTGTAACGGAGCTTCCGGAGCGGATCGACCTCCTCGGCGCTCATCACGAGCGGCTTCTTGCCGCGCAGCCCGCGCATGACGCTGTCGACCCACTCGAGCTTCGCGAGCGCCGGCCATCCGGCGTAGCGCCGTCGCCAGTTCGCGTCGGGAGTCAGCCACACGGCGAACGTCTCGGCGAAATCCTCGTCGGGATGGCTCTGCGCGTACCAGGGATCGATGTGCTGGACGAACGTCTTGCTGTACGGCTTCGGGTCGTAGAACTCGGGGTAGGGCTCGGAGGAGCTGCCGAAGAGCGGCTTCCGGCTGCGGCGAAGGCGCAGCTTGTACGCGTTGTCGATCGCGTGTCCCGCCTCGTGGCGGAGGATGCGCATGCACCAGTCGTGTTCGCCGCCTTCGACCTCGAGCATCTGCGCCTTCTCGAGGCGCTCGAGCCGTGGATGCGCGAGATAGAACGGCACCGCCATCGACGACGTGTCGTCCGGAGTGAACCACTCGTCGGAGAGATAGAAGTGGATCGGGAAGCGGAGCTCGCGCTCCTCGAGCTCCTTGCAGAGCGCGGAGATGCGGCCTTCGACGGCGGTTCCAGCGAGCGAAAGCGGTAGATCGGAGAGACGCAGGTCGAGGAGCTCCTCGTCGGGAAGCTCCGTCCAGTTGGCCGGTACGGCCCCGGCTATCCGAGGAGCTGGATCGCCCACCAGGCCCACACGACGATCTGTACGATGTAGAAGCCGAAGCGGAGAAAGACCGCGGGGACGCTCACCGAAGCGAGGTGCGTGAGGGACTGGCCGAGACGCGCGTAGAGAACGACGGGCGCCAGCGGATCGGTGATCGCGAGCTGTCCCGTGATGTGCGCCGCGAGAGCGAGCGCGGCGAAGACGGGCAGGTTTTCGTAGACGTTGTCTCGCGCGCGGACGAGACGCTGTCCGAAGCCCGGCGTGTCGTCCCCGTCGCTGCGGAACGAGTTCGCGGCGCGCCGCCCCGAGAGCACGAGCGCGGTTCGGTAGAAGCCGAGGATTGCGGTGAGGAGCAAGAACCAGCCGGCGAAACCGGCGAGCGCGCTGGCGGTGGCAGACATGGAGGTCTCTTTCCGGCGCCGCTTAGAGCACGCTCCGGGACGGGGTGTCGAGCCGACGCCGCGAGAACGATCGCACCCGGGTTGCGAGCGACGCGCGGACCGTGCCAAAGCTCGATCGTGAACGGGATCCACGACATGGGCGGCCTGCACGGCTTCGGTCGCGTCCCGGTCGAGCCCAACGAGCCGGTGTTCCACGCGCGCTGGGAATCGCGCGTGTTCGGCATCGCGCGGAGCCTCGGTGGCGGGAACATCGACGCGAGCCGCCACGGGCTCGAGCGGCTCGATCCCGTGGCGTATCTCCGGAACGGCTACTACGGACGCTGGTTCGCGGTGCTCGAGCAGACTCTCGTGTCCCTCCAGGTGATCGCGCCGAAGGACGTCGAGGAGCGGATGCGTCGCCGTCGCCGCCGCGCCCGCAAGGAAGCGAAACGCAAGGCGAAGCCGGGGAGCGCGGCGGAAGCCCCGGCGTGGCGTCCGCCGCCGACGCGGAGCTTCGCGCGCGAGGTCGATCGCGCTCCGGTCTTCGCCGCGGGCGAAGCCGTGCGCACGCGCAATCACCAGCCGGACGGACACACGCGTCTGCCCGCCTACGCGCGCTGCCGCGCGGGTGTGATCGAGCGCGTGCATGCTGCGATGGTCTATCCCGACGACAACGCGCACCAGCGCGGCGAGAACCCACAGTACCTGTACACCGTGCGCTTCGCGGCGCGTGAGCTCTGGGGGGACGCGGCCGAGGCGGCGACGTCCGTGTGCGTCGATCTCTTCGAGCCCTATCTGGAGCGTGCATGAGCTCGGGGCACGACCACGATCACGAGCAGGACGATCTCGCGGCGCGCGTCGAGGCGATCGAGTCGCTCCTCGTCGAGAAGGGCCTCGTCGACCCGGCCGTCGTCGACGAGATCATCCGCCACTACGAGGAAGACGTCGGCCCGATGAACGGCGCGCGCGTGGTCGCGCGCGCTTGGACCGATCCCGCCTACCGCGAGCGCCTTCTCGCCAACGGCTCGGCTGCGGTCGCGGAGATGGGCTTCGGCGGGAGCGAGGGCGCGCACGTCCGCGTGGTCGAGAATCGTCTCGGCGTGCACAACGTCGTCGTCTGCACGCTCTGCTCCTGCTACCCGTGGCCGCTGCTCGGGCTTCCTCCGAACTGGTACAAGTCGCCTCCCTATCGATCGCGCGTCGTGCGCGAGCCGCGCGCCGTGCTCTCCGAGATGGGCCTCGATCTGCCCGAGTCGACCGAGATCCGCGTCTGGGACTCGACTGCGGAAGTCCGCTACCTCGTGCTGCCCGAGAGGCCCGCCGGATCGGAGAGCCTCTCCGAGGAGGAGCTCGCTTCGCTCGTCGGGCGGGACGCGATGATCGGGGTGGCGATCGCGCGAGAGCCCGGAGAAGAGGGTGGCTGAGCCTCTTCCCGCCGTGCTCGACGAGCTCGTCGGCCGCACGGCGCCGCCGCGACGCAACGGCGAGATCGTCTTCGACGCGCCGTGGGAGAGCCGCCTCTTCGGGCTCACGATGACGCTCCTTCGCACGGGCCGATTCGAGTGGATCGAGTTCCAGCTCGGCCTGGTGCGCGAGGTCGCGAAGTGGGACGCCGATCCGGAGCACGGCTCGTACTGGGGGTGCTGGCAGCGCGCTTTCGAGGCTCTCCTCGAGGAGAAGGGCCTCTGTCGCGGAGCCGAGCTCGAAGAGCGCGCCGAAGCGCTCGCGGCGCGTCCGCGGGGCCACGATCACCGCTGAAGCCTTCTCCTCGCTTCCTCGCCTCCTCGCTTCCAGCCCGAGGAGTCTTGACAGGGGAAAACAGGTGATTTAAACGACTGTTTATGTCGAAGCAGGACGGGGACACGCGAAAGCGACTCCTTCGCGCCGCGACGGAGCTCTTCGCCGCGACCGGCTTCCACGGAGCGAAGATCCGCGACATCGCGGAGCGAGCCGGCGCGAACGTCGCCGCCGCCAACTATCACTTCGGCTCGAAGGCGGCGCTCTATCTCGATGTCCTGCGCTCGCAGTTCGGCGACATCCGCGGCCGTCTCACGGCACGCGCGGGCCTTCCTTCCGAGGAGAGGCTCGCCCGGCTGCCGCGCAGCGAGCTCGTCGCGCTGATGCACGCGCGGCTGACCACCATGCTCGACATCCTGATCGGCCCGCAGGCCGGCGTCTGGGGACGGCTCATGCAGCGCGAGATGGCCGACCCGAGCGAAGCGCTGCCGCACATCGTCGAGGAGTTCATGAAGCCGCAGATGGCCGAGATGCGACTCGTCCTCACCCACCTGTTCCCGACGCTGCCTGCAGCGGAGGTCGATCGCTGCGTGTTCAGCATGATCGGCCAATCGCTTTTCTACCAGACGATGCGTCCGGCGGTTCTCCGCTTCCTCGGGCGCGAGGAGTATCCGCGCGGCTTCGCGCGTCAAGTCGCCGATCACGTGCTGGAGTTCTCGCTCGGCGGGATGGAGCGCCTCGCGGCGCAGGGGGGGTCGCGCCGTGCGAGCTGAAGCGCGACGGCGCTTCGTGCCGCTCGGAGTCCTCCTGACGCTCTGCGCGGCGTGCAGCTCGTTCACGCGGCCGGACGGCGACGGCGGCTGGAGCGAGGCGCGCCGCGAGGAAGAGGTCGCTCGCCTGCAGTCCGCGGCCGGCGTCACGGTCCCGGAAGCGAAGCTCGAGCTCGAGTCGAAGCGGATCGAAGATTCTCTCGACGTCGCGTCCCCGCCGCCCTCCGCTCCTCCCGCCACCCCGAGCGGCGAGATGGATCTCGCGCAGGCTCTCGCGGTCGCGGCACGCGGCAACCGCCGCATCGTGGAGGCGCACGAGCAGCTCGCCGCGACCGCCGAGCGCGTCGCCGACGTGCGCGGCCGCTTGCTCCCCGCGACCACCGCGGAGGCGCGGTACACCTGGTACACGGCCGCGCAGACGGCGAGCGTCGATCTCCCCTCCGGCGTGCTACCGCCTGGCTCGGCACCTCCGGTCGTCGAGATCCGCGACGCGGACGCGGGCACGGTGAACGCGCGCATCTACGTGCCGATCGATCTGACGGGCGAGCTTCGCCACACGCTCTCCGCCGCGCAGGCAGGCTACCGCGGCGAGCGCGCGCGCGTCTGGGCGACGACGCTCGACGAGCAGCTCGCGGTCACACAGGCCTACTTCCAGCTCCTCGAGGCGCGCCGCCTGCGCACCGTCACCGAGGAGACGATCGCGGTCTATCGCTCGCAGCTCGGCATCGCGAGGAGCCGGTTCGACCAGGGACGCCTTCTGAAGAACGATCTGCTGACGGTCGACGTCGCGCTGCAGCTCGCGGAGCAGGGCCTGCTCGGGCGCGACCTCGCGATCGAGGAGGCGCGCTGGCTCTTCAATCGCTCGATCGGTGCGGACGTGAACGCCCCGGCGGAGCTCGCCGACGTGCGCCGCCCGCCCGACGTGCCGAGCGTCGACCGGGCGCTGGCGCTCGCCTACCAGGAGAACCCGATCCTGCTGTCCCTCCTCGAGGAGCAGCAGCGGCTCCAGGACACCGCGACGGCGCTCGAACGAAGCCGACTGCCGCGCTTCGGCGGCGGCGGCGGGATGGACTACTCGTCGAGCGACATCCTCGAGCCGCAGCAGATCGGCTCGGGTTTCATCGGGTTCACCTGGGAACTCGGCACCGACCTGCGGCGCGAAGCGCAGATCTCGGAGGCGCGCATCCAGTCGGACCGGAACCGCATCGCCACGGAGCGCCAGCTTCGCGATCTCGAGGCCGCCGTTCGTGCGGCGCAGCTCTCCACCGCCGAGCGACTCGCCGCGTATCGGACGGCGCAGTCGTCGCTGAGCCAGGCGGAGGAGAACCTGCGCATCCGCGAGCAGCAGTTCGACGTCGGACGCGCGCAGAGCGACGACGTGCTGATCGCGGAGCGTCTCCTCGCCGAGCAACGCGCCACGCTCGCGACGGCACTCTACCAGGCACACACGCGACGCGCGGCGCTGCAGCGGCTGATGGGGCTCGACCTCGAGGACCTGAACGCGACGAAGGCCCCGAACGCCAGGTCTGCCGCGAGCGGAGCCGGAACGTGAGCGCGATGTTCGCGGTCGAAGGAGAGATACGATGAAGCGTGGCGTCCTCGTCGGCGTGGTCGCGATCGTCGCGGTCCTCACGCTCGTCTTCTGGTGGGCGCGTCGGGACGACGGCGACGCCTACTACACCGGCTTCGTCGAGGGAGAGGAGCGCGTTCTCCGCAGCGAGGTGACGGGGCGTGTCCTCGACGTCCCGTTCACGGAGGGGGAGGCCCTCTCGGCGGGCGCCGTCGTCGCTCGCATCGACGAGACCGACATCGAGGCGCGCCTCCATGCGAAGGAGCGCGAGCTCGCCGTGACGCGCGCGGAGATCCGTACGCAGGAGGAGCGGATCGCGCTCGTCGAGAGCACCTGGAGAACGGGCCTCGAAGCACGCCGCGCGGACGTCAGCCAGGCCGAATCCGCGTACAGCCTCGCGGAGCGTACGCTCGGCCGCGAGAGCGAGCTCGTCAAGACGGGCGCGAGCACCGCGCAGCTCCTCGACGAGGTGCGCGCGCGGTACGATCAGGCGAAGAGCGCCCTCGCCCGGAGCCGCGATCTCCTCGCGCAGGCGGAAGCCGAGGAACGGAACATCGCCGTCAACGAGGGGCAGCTCGCGATGCTGCGCGAGCGCGCTTCGCTGATCGAAGCGCAGATCGCCGAGCTCGACATCACGAAGCGAAAGCACGAGGTGAAGGCGCCGAACGTCGCGACCGTCGTCCAGACGCAGTTCGTCTGGCCGGGCGAGCTCGTGCAGCCCGGCACGCCGGTCGTGGCGGTGCTCGATCCGGAGGACAAGTACGTCCAGATCTATCTCCCGGTCTCCGCGATGTCGGACGTCCGGGTCGGACGGCGCGTCGAGATCGAGCTCGACAGCGCCGTCGGGCGCCGCATCCCCGGCGAGATCAGCTTCATCGCCGACCAGGCGAACTTCACGCCCGAGAAGATCGAGACGCGCGGCGACCGCGTCGGCCAGGTGTACCGCGCGAAGGTGCGCGTTCTCCAGGACGCGGCGCTGCTCAAGCCGGGTACCGAAGGGAACGTGTACCTCGCGGCCGCCGGGGGCGACGACGGCGAGGCGCAGGGCGCCGCGGCCTCGGAGGAAGGCACGGCGAGCGCGCGCCGGGACGGCTAGGCATGAGCGAGCCGGCCCTTCGGTTGCGCGGCCTCGTCAAGCGCTACGGCACGCGGCTCGCGCTGCGCGGGATCGATCTCGACGTCTCCGGTCCGCAGATCCTCGGCGTCGTCGGCCCCGACGGCGCCGGAAAGACGACCCTTCTGCGCACGCTCGCGGGGCTGCTCGAGGTGGAGGCGCGCGAGGCGCTCGTGCTCGGCCACGACCTGCTCGACGACGTGACGGAGCTGAAGGAGACGCTCGGGTACGTCCCCCAGGTGTTCAGCCTGTATCGTGAATTGACGGTGCGCGAGAACCTCACCGTCACCGCGCGCCTGCACGCTCTCGACGCGGAGGAGCTCGAGCGACGCGCGATGCCGGTCCTGGAGCGGACCGGCCTGGCTCCGTTCGTCGATCGGCAAGCGGGCGCGCTCTCCGGCGGCATGAAGCAGAAGCTCGCGGTGACGTGCGCGCTCCTGCCGCGGCCGAAGCTCCTCGTGCTGGACGAGCCGACGGCGGGCGTCGACGTGGTCGCGCGCGACGAGATCTGGGAGATCCTGAACGAGCGGAAGGACGAGGTCCTGATCGTCATCAGCACGAGCTACCTCGAGGAGGTCTCGGCCTGCGATCGCGTCGTCTACCTCGACGAGGGACGGGTCGCCGCCGTCGGCACGCCGCGCGAGCTCTGTGCCGCGGTGCCGCTCGAGCTCTATCGCGCGTGGGGCGACGATCCGCGCGCGATCGCGCGCTCCGTGCGTGCCGCTCTTCCGTACGTCGGCGAGGCGCGAGCGGCGGGGCTCTTCGCGCGCATCGAGGTTCCGCGCGAGCGGAGCCCCGGCGCGGAGCGCGTGCTGCGCGATCTCTGGGCGATGGCGAGCGAGGGCGTCCGGCTCGCCGAGCAGGCGCCCGTCGACGTCGAGTCGATGCTGCTCTCGCTCGCGCGCGGTACTCCGGGCTCCTCGACGGAGTCGGTCGCTTGAAGCGCTCCGACCCGATCATCCGCGCGCAGGGCCTGACGAAGCGCTTCGGAGACTTCGCGGCCGTCGACGACGTTTCGCTGCACGTCGAGCGCGGCAGCGTGTTCGCGTTCCTCGGCGCGAACGGCTCCGGGAAGAGCACGACGATCCGCATGCTGATCGGGCTGCTCACGCCGACGGCAGGCACGATCGAGGTCGACGGCATCGACGTCGCGCGCCAGCCGCGCCGCGTGCGCGATCACATCGGCTACATGGGACAGAAGGTGAGCCTCTACCAGGGGCTCTCGCTGCGCGAGAACGCGGAGTTCTACGGCGGTCTCTACGGGCTCACGCCGGCGCATCTCGAGGAGCGCTGGGGTGCCTTGCGCGAGCGCTTCGCTCTCGGTGAAGCGGAGCGCGAGAAGCCCGAGGACCTCTCCGCCGGCATCCGGCAGCGCGCAGGTCTCGCGCTCAGCACGCTGCATCGTCCGCGTGTCCTCTTCCTCGACGAGCCGACCGCGGGCGTCGACGTCGAGAACCGCGCTCTCTTCTGGGAGCTGATCCGGGAGGAGGCCGACGCCGGTGTCACGGTTTTCGTCACGACGCACTTCCTCGAGGAAGCCGACTACTGCGACTGGATCTCCTTCATCGACTCCGGCCGGCTCGTCGCCGACGCTTCGCCGGCCGACCTGCGACGCCAGTACTCGGAGGGATACCGCGTACGCATCGAGCTCGCCGAAGCAGGCGCGGATCCTGGACGGGAGGGTGGGGTGCTCCACCGCGTCGCGCGCGCTCTCGCGGGGAAGGGCTTCGACGTCACGCAGGCTCCCCGGGGGATCGTGCTGCGCGCGGGACGCCTGGACGCGCCGCTCCTCGACGCCGTGCGCGAGGCCGTCGCATCGACGCCGGGCGTTCGCGTGCGAGTCGAGCAGCCGGAGATGACGGACGTGTTCCGCGCGCTGATGCGGAGCGCCGAGGAGTCGCGAAAGGCGGCGGCATGAGCCCGCGCCGGCTCTGGGTGCTCGTGCGGCGCGAGGCTCTCGCGACGCTGCGCGATCCGTTCACGATCTCGATCCTCGTCCTCGTGCCGCTGATGGCGCTTCTCCTGTTCGGAAAGATCCTCTCGACGGACGTGAAGGGTCTCGACCTCGGCGTGATCGACGCGAGCCAGAGCAGCGCGAGCCGTCGCCTCGTCGCCGAGCTCGCCGCGCAGGGGACGTTCGTTCCCCGGCCGTTCGAGACGCGGGACGAGCTCGACCGCGCGATGCTCGCGGGGGGGATCGGCGCGGGCGTCGTCATCCCGCCGGAGTTCGAGCGACGGCTGCGGCACTTCGAGGCGGGCGGGCCCCCGCCCGAGATCCGCGTCGTCTACGACGGCGGCGAGGTCGTCCTCGCGGGCAACACGGAGGCCTTCCTCTCGACACTCGTGACCGCGACGGGACGCGAGCTCCGCACCGCCGACGGCTCCGCGCCGCCGACGGGCGAGCGCGCCTCCGGCGTCACGGTGCAGACGACGGCCTTGTTCAATCCCGACCTGGACGGGACCCCGTACATGGTCGCGGGCACGTTCGGGTTCGTGTTGAGCTTCGCGACGACGCTGATCATCGCGGTCTCGGTCGTGAACGAGCGCTTCGCCGGCACGTTCGAGCAGCTTCAGGTGACGCCCGCGACGTCCGTCGAGATCCTCCTCGGCAAGATCCTGCCGCTCGGTGCGGTGTTCTCGGCGGACGTCGTGCTGATGATGCTGCTCGCGGGGTTCCTGCTCGGCGTGTGGCCCGCTGGGAACGCGTTTCTCTTCGTCGTGATCTCGACGTTCTACCTGCTCGTCTCGCTCTCGCTCGGCGTGATCTTCTCCGCGACGTCGAAGACCTCGGCGGAGGCCGTCTCGAAGACCGTCCTCGCGAGCCAGCCGCTGATCCTTCTCTCCGGCTTCGCCGTGCCGACGCCGAACATGCCGGTGGTCTTCCAGATGCTCTCGGAGGTGATCCCGGCGACGCACTACATCCGGGTGAGCCGCGCGATCTACCTCCGGGGAGAGGGGCTCCTGCCGCTTCTTCCCGAGCTCGCGATCATCGCCGTGATGGGCGGCGTCCTCGCGACGATCGCGTTGCGCGCGATCGGGAGGCGCTCGTGAAGCCGAAAGGCGGCGGCGTGCGGCGGTTCGTCTCGAACGTCCTCGCGATCGCGTACAAGGAGGGCTCTCTCCTTCGCCACGATCGTACCATCGTGCAGAACGTCCTTCTGCAGCCGATCACGCTGCTCCTCGTGATGGGCTTCGGTCTTCGCTACACGCCCCGCGACGTCCACTGGGCGGTGCTCGACCAGAGCGAGACCGCAGCTTCCCGGCAGCTCGTGACGGACATCCAGTCGAGCGGCTACTTCTCGCCGCCGGAGCGCGTCGGGAGCCGGACGGAGGGACGCGCGCTGCTGAACCGCGGTCGAGCGACGGTTCTCCTCGTGATCCCGGACGACTTCCGGCGCGAGGTCGCGCGCGGACGCCCGACCGTGCAGCTCCTTCTCGACGGGACCGATCCGCTGACGGCCGCGCGCGTGTCGGGCTACGTCTCGCAGATCGCGGCGCAGTTCGAGGCGACGTCCGTGCCCTCGTCGCGCGAGCGTTCCGGCGAGCCGACGACGAGCGGCCCGGGGCGCGCGCCGCCGATCGAGCTCCGCGAGGAGTTCCGCTACAACCCGACACTCCGCGACGTGAACTTCTACTTGTCGGCGCTCTCCGGATTCCTGCTCACGAACATCTGCCTCGCCGCGGCGAGCCTCGGTCTCGTCGCCGAGAAGGAGAACGGGACGTACGAGCAGATGCTCGCCCAGCCCGCGACGGCCCTGCAGATCATCCTCGGGAAGCTGATCCCGAGCGTCGTGATGAGCTACGTCGCGCTGACGATCGGCATCGTCGGCGCCGGCCTGCTCTTCGGCTACTGGCCGAAGGGGAGCGTGATCGTCTTCGCGGCGACGACGCTCCCCTTCATCCTCGCGACGCTCGGCATCGGGACCTTCGTTTCGGCGCTCGCGCGCACGTCGGCGCAAGCCATCTTCATTGCGGTCTTCTTCATCATGCCGTCGTTCGTGCTCTCGGGCTCGATGCTGCCGTACGCCCTGATGCCGCACGGCGTCCGCGAGGTCGGCGCGCTGTTTCCGCTCCGCTGGTACCAGATCCTCTCGCGCCGGATCATCGAGCGCGGCGCGGGCCTGGAGGAGGTGATGGTGCCGACGCTCGTGCTGGTCGCGCTCTTCGCCGGCATCCTCGTCGGGATCCGCTGGCGGATGAAGCCGCGTCTCGGCTGAGCAGGGGCACGCTCATCCCGGATCGTCGTCTTCGCGCGGCCTGAGCCAGACGCGCATCGCGCCGTCGTTGCCGCTCCCGTCGAGCTGGCGCTCGAAGCGCTCGACCCAGTCGCCCGCGTTCTGCTCGATCCACGCAGGGACCGCCTGGCGCAAGACGCCGACGCCGCCCGGCGAGCCGCGTCCCTTTCCGTACACGATGCGGACCTGCGGCTCGCCGCGCGCGCGCGCTTCGGAGAGGAACGCGCGTGTCTCGTCGAGCGCTTCGCGGACGCCGAGGCCGTGCAGGTCGAGCGTGGGGACGATCCCGAAGAGCCGCCGCAGGAGCGAGCGCATGCGGGGGGCGTCGCCGTGGCTCTACGGGTCGTAGCGAACGAGGTGTCCCTGCGTCGCGAGGTCGTCGAGAGCGCCCTCGAGATCGCCGCCGGATCCGAGGTAGCGATCGAGGAAGGCGATAACGAGGTCACGCGTGCGCTCGAGCGCGGGATCGACCTCGCCGAACACCTCGATCAGATCGACGTGGTCTGCTTCGGATTGGACGACGAGCGCACGCGGCGCTTCGATCGCGCCGTAGAGGCTCTCCGAGGAAGCCGGTGGGACGATCGGATCGTCGCTCCCGCTCGTCACGAGCGTCGGTGGTCCCGAAGCGGAGATCGGTCCGAAGAAGCCCTCCGCGGCGATCTCGATGCCCGCGACGAGCACCACCGCACCGACGCGCCGGTCCGTGCAGCACGCGCTCCGGCTGTGCGCGATCGCGGTGACTCCGCCGAGCGAGTGTCCGAGGATGCCGATCCGCTCCGGATCGATGCGACCCGAGAGGGAGTCGCCGCTCGAGGCGCTCGCGGCGAGGAGCTCGTCGATCACGAACGAGAGGTCCGCCGGCTGCTCGACGACGTCGCCGATCGCGCTCGGATGTCCGCCTGGCGCCTGGTCGTTCGTCAGCGGGAAGCGGACCGCGGCGACGACGTAGCCGGCCTCCGCGAGCCAGCGGCCGATCGTCTCGAAGCGCTCCGTGCTGCCGCCGAAGCCGTGCGCGAGAACGAAGAGCGCGCAGCCGTTTCGGCTGCACGCGGGCGCGCTCCGCGGCGCGCTCGAAGCGAACCAGAGGCGCGTCTGGAGCGTCCGCTCCGGAGCGCCGGGGAACGTCGCGTTCGGGCGGGTCGCGCGAGAGGAATCGACGAGATCGCGCACTTCGGCCCGGACCTCGACGGGGCCGGAGCCGGCGGGACCCGACCCGACGGGGTCGCTGCTGCCGCAGGCGGCGAGCGCGAAAAGGAAGGGAAGGGCGAGCGAGGCGCGTGCGCGAGTCCGTGGAGGCATCCGCGGACCCTACTCCGCCCGGCCGAAGCGGACCAGAGGGTGCGTCCGTCGCCGGAGCGCTTCTACGCGCCCGGCACGTCCAGCCCGTAGACGCGGGCCGCCGTCTCGTAGAGCACCTTCCGCTGTACGCGCGGCTCGAGCTTGCCCAGGGTCTGATGCACCTTCTCGCGCACGCCGGGGTAGAGGCACGTCGGGTGCGGGAAGTCGGTCTCGAACATCAGGTTGTCCTCGCCGAGCTTGTCGAGCGCCGTCGCGATCTCGTTCTCGAACCAGTAGGACGCGTAGATCTGGCGCTGGAAGTACTCGCGCGGTCGGAGGCCGAGTCCCTTCACCCCGTTCTCGTCCATCTGGTACTCGGCGCACTCGATCAGGAACGGGATCCAGCCGACGCCGCTCTCGACCGAGACGAAGTTCAGCTTCGGGAACCGGTCGAGAAGTCCGCTGAAGATCAGGTTCGTGATGCAGCGCATGTTGCCCATGTCGGCGAGGGTCGACATCGCCGCGATCCATGCGCCTTCGCTCGGGCTCTTCCACACGGCGCCCATCGGACCGCCGCCGCCGATGTGGAAGTTGACCGGGAGACCGCGCTCCTGTGCCGCGGCCCACAGCGGATCCCAGTGCGGCTCCGAGAGCATCGGAAAGCCCCACACCTCGGGCGAGTCCGTGATCACGATCCCGGTGAGCCCGAGCTCGTCGTGGCTCCGCTCGAGCTCGCGCACCGACAGGTCGATGTCCCAGATCGGGAGAACTGCCTGCGGGAAGAGGCGGCCGCCGCTCTCCGCCTGGATCGCCGCGACGCCGTCGTTGTAGCCCGTCACGCAGAAGTTCCGCAGCGCCTCGTCCTTGACGTTCATCACGAAGCTGCCCGTGAAGCCGAGGACGTTCGGGTAGAGGATCTGCATCGTGATGCCGAAGTCGTCCATCACGGCGAGCCGCGCGGCCGTCTGCGAAGCGCCCGGATGGACCTCGGCGAAGGTGTCCAGCGAGACGCGGCCGTTCGCCTTGCTCCCGTCCGGACGGATCACGCAGTAGCCGACCGGGCCGAGAACGAGATCGCGATCGACGACCCACTGCTCGCGTCCGTCGGGCGTGCGCTCGACGCGCGGCGCCCGGTCGCGGAGGCTCGCCGGTGCACGCGACATCCAGAAGTCCGGCGGCTCCGTGAAGTGCGTGTCGACGTCGACGATCGGCATTGCGTCGAGATCTCGTTCCATTGCGTTCTCCTCCGCCGGCGCCGTCGCGCCGATCGTGCTCAGCGCCGTTGCAGCCGCTTCGCGGAGGGAAGCCGGTGCGGCGTCGTGTTGCCGGAGTCGTCCGGGAACCGGAGGAACGGCTTCCGGCCTCGCGCGGGCGAGTAGTCCGTGCACTCGAGGCTCGACTCGATCGCCGCGAGCGTGTCGAGCGCCGCCCCGAGGACGGTCTGAACGTCCTGTCCGTCGAACGCTTGCGGCCCCGCGTCGACGATCGCGCGGAGCGCGTCCGAGGTGGTGCGGAGCGTGCTCTGATCCTCGGGCCGGAAGAGGTCGAGATCGGTGATCCCGCCGCGGACGATCCGATCGAGGATGACCGCGTCGTCGTACGTCGCGAGCGCGGGATTCGGTGCGACGAACGGCAGCCGGTCCTCGCGCTCGGCGAGCGTCGCCGAGAGCCGGTACGCGATCCGCGTCTGCTGCTCGAGCTTCTCGAAGTCGACGAGCTTCGCTTCGTCGTCGACGGTGTGATAGCAGGCGCCGGTCGCGTCGCTGAAGAAGACGGTCGGCACCTCGGCCGCGACGAAGCTCGCGTAGTCGCTGCGGAGCTGGCCGAAGATGTAGCTGAGACGCGCGACCGTGAGCGGGTCCGGCGCGGCGATCGTCCGCTCGGCACCGGCCGCTTCGTCGACCAGCGCGCCGAAGGCCTCACCGCCGGTCTCGGAGCTGATCGCGAACGTCGTGCGCGCGACCGCGGGCGTCAGCGCCGCGCCGAGGATGTCGAAGTTGACGTACGCGACGGTCTGCTCGATCGGAACGGGCGGGTTGGAGACGTAGTGCAGGGAGCCGAGGAGGCCGGCCTCCTCCGCGTCCCAGAGCGCGATGATCACGGAGCGCCGCGGCGCCTCCGGCAGCGCGCGGATCGCGCTTCCGACGGCCACCGCGGCGGCCGTTCCGGCGGCGTTGTCGGTTGCGCCGTTGTAGACGAGGTCTTCGCCGAGCGCGCTCCGCGTCGTCCCGAGGTGGTCGTAGTGCGCGCCGACGATCACGTACTCGTTCGGTAGCTCGCGCCCGCGGATGAAGGCGAGGAGGTTCGTGCCGGCAGCGAACGGCTGCTTGTAGTCGTCGTCCTCGGTCCCGCCGTTCAGGCCCGGACCGATCCTGCGAAGCAGGTCGATGAGATACGCCTGGCTCCGCTCGGAGCCGCGCGTTCCTGGCGCGCGCCCCTCGAACGAGTCGCTGGCGAGCTTGGCGGTGAGGTCGCGCACGCCGGCGTCGGCGATCGCGGCGCCCGCTTCGATCTGGCCGGGGGTGAGGGCCCACGCCGAGGGGCCCGGGACCGAGAGAGTCGCTGCGGCGAGGAGGGACGAGACCAAGGGAAACGATCGGATCGTTCGAATCATTTCCCGGATCCATACTTCTTGCCTACGATTCCGGGCAAGTGCAGTCCGTCCATCAGCCGGCCCTCGACGGGCTCCGCGGCGCGTGTCTGATCGCCGTCCTTCTGTTCCACTCGGAGCGCTCGTGGATGTCAGGCGGGTTCCTCGGCGTCTCCACGTTCTTCACGCTCTCGGGCTTCCTGATCACGACGCTGCTGCTCGAGGAGCACGAGGCGAGCGGAACCCTCTCGTTGCGCGGCTTCTGGACGAAGCGCCTGCGCCGACTTCTCCCCGCGGCGACGCTGACGGTTGCGGCGGTCGTCGCCTCGGCGCCTCTCTGGCTCGACGGAACGCAGCGCGAGCGCCTCGCCGACGACGCGCTCGCGACGCTCTTCTGCGTCGTGAACTGGCGCTTCGCGGGCGGCGAGTATGCGTACACGCTGATCTTCACGGACCCGTCGCCGTTCCAGCACTTCTGGTCGCTCGCGATCGAGGGCCAGTTCTATCTCGTTTTCCCGCTCGCCGTGGGGCTGGCGCTCCGGCTCGGCGGCGGCCGGCGGACGCTCGCGGTCGTCGCGATGGTTCTTCTCGTCGGATCGGTCGCGATCGGCGTCCTGGCCGGTCCCCTGCAGCGGGCGCAGGACCGCCTCTACTATGGGACCGACGCGCGCGCCGCCGAGCTTCTCGCGGGCGTTCTTTTAGCTTGTCTCGCCCGCGGCGGCGCGGTCCCTCTGCGCGGAGCCGCGGCCCGGCTCCTCGCCATGGCGGGGACGATCGCGGCGATCGCGATTCTCGCCGCCTGGTCGCGCGCAGAGGTTGCGGATGCGTGGCTCTACCGGGGAGGGTTCGCCGCGTACGCTCTCGCTTCGGCGATCGTGATCGCGGCTGCGACGGCTCCGCGCGGCCCGGTCCGAGCGGTTCTCTCCGCCGGCACGCTCCGCGGGATCGGCGAGGTCTCGTACGGCGCGTACCTCTATCACTGGCCGATCTTTCTCGTGCTCTCCGCCGAGCGGACGGGCCTGTCGCCCGCAACGCTTCTCGCCGTCCGCGTCGCGATCACCCTCGCGCTCGCGGCCCTTTCCCATCGATTCTTCGAGCTGCCCATCCGCCGCGCCGAGGTGCTGCGCGGGAGAAGCTTCGGTTTCGCTGCGACGGGAGCCGTCGCGGCCGTCGCCGCACTCGCGCTCGCCTCGAGCCCGATCTCGATCGAATTGCGCGGGCACTTGGCGCTGCACCGCGCACGTGAAATCCTGGAAGTCGGAACCGCGCGCTCCACGGAGGCTCCACGCTTCGCGATCTTCGGCGATTCGACCGCGGCGAGCTTGTGGAAGGGTCTCGGGCCGTGGCTGAGGGAGGAAGGGGGAGGGCAGACCGTGCCGGGCTCGGCGATCCTGGGCTGCGGGCTCATGACGTTCGGCGAGATCGAGAATCGCGGCGCCTGGCGGAAAGAGTGGAAGATGTGCCGCGGCATGCCCGAGGCCTGGAGGGAGAGCGCGGAGCGCGCCCGCCCCGACGTCGCGATCGTCCTCGTCGGCTCATGGGAAGCGCGCAATCGACGCACGTCGCCGGATGCGAAGACGATCGCGCTCGGCGATCCGGAGGTCGACGCGGCCGCGCGGAGCGCGATCGAGTCCGCGGTCGACGGCCTCACGGCGACGGGTGCGACGGTGGTATGGCTCACGTCGCCGCGCATCCGCGTTCCGCCGCGGAAGGGGCGGCTCTTCGACTCGGACCGGGCCGCTTCGGATCCGGCGCGCATGGATCGCCTCAACGAGATCGTCCGGGAGATCGCGCAGACGCGCCCCGAGATGCGGATCGTCGACCTGGCGACCTTCCTTCGCGATTGGCCGGGCGGCGAGCTCGACGAGTCGATCCGCACCGAGGGCGTGCATTTCTCCACCGAAGGTGCGAGCGAGATCGCGCGGCGTTGGCTGGGGCCGGAGATCGTGCGCGAGTATCGCCAGCGAAGCGGTTCGGGCGGATGAAGCCCAGGTTTCTCGTTCTCGCTCTCGTTCTCGTCGCCGTCGTCGCGGCCGGGGCGATGCCCGCGTGCGCGCACGCATCGTTCCTGTCCGAATCGATCGCGGACGGGAAGAGCTGGCTCTCCGAGCACGACGTCGAGCTCTCGCTCGATGCGGCGTTCTTCGAGGAGTACGCGAGCCGTACGATCGACGACGTCGCGAAGGACACCGCGACGTTCGCGTGGCTTCTGACGGGCGACTGGCGGTTTCTCGAATCCGGGCGCTTCGGGAACACCCACTTCGACTTGACGCTGCTCGGCAGCGTCGGGCTCGGCTACGACACGGCGACGAATTCGCTCGGCGAGCGCGTCGGGACGATCTCCGGATTGAACAACGTCATCTATCCGGACGGATTCGCCGTGGACGAGGTCTACTTCAAGCAGGTGCTGCCGAAGGATTGGTTGGTGCTCGAGGTCGGCATCCTCGACATGACGTACTACTTCGATACGAACGCCGCCGCGAACAACGGCTTCACGCAGTTCTTCTCCTTCGCGTTCGAGGACAACCTCTCGATTCCGTTCCCGGTCTACGGCGGGCTCGGCGTGCGCGGCACGTTGAACCTCTGGAAGAGCCTGTACGTCCTGGCCGCCGCGAGCGAATCGTCCTCGACGCCGCGCACGACTCCGTGGGAGACGTTCGGCGCAGGCTCGTGGTGGGAGCTGTTGGAGATCGGCGTCCGCGTCGAGGTCGGATCGCTCGGCAAGGGCACGTATCGCCTGATTCCCTGGCACAACCGGATAAGCGGGGGAGGCGGCTTCGGCGTCGGATTGAACTTCGAGCAGAACCTCGCGTCGAAGCGTCTCACCGCGTTCGGGCGCTTCGGCATCGGGGATCCGGCCGAGACGGCCGTGAAGGGCACGGCTTCGCTGGGGCTCTCCTTCGCCGACCCGTTCGCGCGGGAGGGGGACGCCGTCGCGGGCGCCGTCTCGTGGGCGGATCCGAGCGATCCGGGTCCCTCCGAGACGTTCCTCGAGCTCTTCTATCTCTTCAACCTCACCGACGAGATCGGGATCACACCCGACCTGCAGGTGATCGTGAACCCTTCGGGCTTCCCGGACGCGGACGTGGTGCTCGTGGGTGGGGTGCGTCTCGTCCTCGCGTTTTGATCCGATCGAATGGACTGGGTAGTCTACTCGATTGGACACCTACGGTCGTCCAGCAGATCGAAAGTCTCGATCTCACGCTTTGTTCCACGCAGGCACCGGCCTCGCTGCCCATCGGGCAATCGTGGCACTGGGCTTGCTGCTCTGGGTAAGCGTGGAATCTCCTCGAGCATCAAGGCGATCGTCGGAATCCCGCAACGGCTCGCGAGCCCGGTCTCGGGCGCGCATCAGCGGACCGAGGCGTCCTCCGCATCCGGGTCAGCTTCTCGCGAAGACGGTGCTCCCCCGCCTCGGAGTCTCGATCAGCCAGGCGGCGCGCGAGCTCGGCGTGACGAGGCAGACCCTGCACCGCTTGATGGCGGCGCAGGTCCCCGTCACGCCGGGGATCGCTCTCCGTCTCGGACGTTACTCCGGGCGCCCGGCGGAGCTCTGGCTGCTACTCCAGCAGGCGCACGATCTGTGGCATTCGCGGCGCGTGCTGCGCTCGCAGCTGACGCGCATTCCGAGCCGCGGCTAGGCTTAGGCTACTTCGCCTTGCGCGCCGGCCCTCGCCGGCGCTTCCCGCCGCGCTTCTTGGTCGCGGACTTCGCCGGGCTTGCGTGCCCCGAGCCAGCCGCCTTCTCGTACTGGCCCTTGCCGATCCGCTTGACCTTCTTCGCTTCGAGCCAGCGGTTCAGCGCCGGGTAGACCTGAGCTCGGCCCTTCTGCTGTGCCTCCGGCTTGGCCATCACGTCGTCGACCGAGAAGGTCTTCGGAAGTCCCTCGAGGAGGGCATCCCAGCTGACGCGCGAGCTGCCTCCGCCCGAGCCGATCCGGCGCAAGGCGGCGACGCCTCCCCTGCCCCCGGCGCCCGCGCGACCGACCGCATCGCGCCAACGGTCTGCTTCGGCGAGCAGCTTTTTCAGCTCCGCCTCGCGCCGACCGATCTCTGCACCGAGTAGCGCCAACGTCCGTTGTGCATGCTTCTTAACCTGGTTGAAGACGTCGCTCATTGTTCATCCCCTCTTGCGATACTCCCTGCTTACTTCGTTACTTGATCCAGGGCGTTCTTGAAAGAGTAACAGAAACCGGACACGTTCCCAGCGAAAAGGCCGACACTTTCCCAGGATGAGGCGGGCGCGGGCTCATCCAACGAACGGAGGGGAAGAACGTGAGGGACGATCATGACGAGCTCGAAGCGAGCGAACGGCCGCGTGAGCTCCGTCTGACCCGGCGCGGTTTCCTACGGACGGGCGCGGCGACGGTGGTCGCGGGTGGAACGATTCCCTGGGCAGGGCCTTCCGAGGCCGCACCTTCGAGCTCTACTTACGTCCCCCGTCCGAATGCGAATCGTTACCTCTTTCGAGTCCGTACGACGACCCTGAACCCCGACGGCAAGAAGGACGTCTACGGAGTCACGGTCGACGGGAAGTACCCGGGGCCGGAGATACGGGCCCGTGAGGGTGATCTCCTCCGTATCGAGGTCGCAAACGACCTCAGGGACGACAATACGGCCATTCATTGCCTATCCGAAGGCGGATCCCCTCCTCATCCGTCAGGGCGAGCGCGTACAGATCGAGCTCGTCAATCAGACGATGATGTGGCACCCGATGCACCTCCACGGCCACTTCTTTCGCCTGCTGCAGGGAGCCGGCGATCGCGCTCCGCTGAAGCACACCGTCAACGTGGCGCCGCGCGAGAGCGTCCGGATCGAGTTCACCGCCGACAATCCGGGGCGGTGGTTCTTCCACTGCCACAACCTCTATCACCTCGAGGCGGGGATGGCGCGCGTCTTCGAGTACGAGTCGCCGAAGTCCTGATCAGAACGACGAAAGCGCGCCCAGCACGGAATGGACGACGATCAGGCGCCGGCAGTCTCTCGGCAAGAGACGAATCATCCTCGGGGCCAGCAGGCGCCCATCGCACTCGAGCGCGGCGCCGTCAAGGACGCGGTCCGCAAGGCATGTCGCTCAGAGACCCTTCTCTTAGTCCTCGGCGATCATGCGATCGATCGCCTGCTCGAGCTCGGCGCCGCCGCCGAGCTTCGGCGCGAGGATCTTGCCGAACGAGATGTGGAAGTCCGTGGGCCACGACTCGTGCTCCCAGAGCTGCGAGCGCTTGAACGCCTTCGCGCAGTGGAAGAAGCAGCGCTCGACGTGGAGACGGATCGCGAGCAGCGCGGGCTGTCCGCGCGTCGAGAGACGCTCGAGAACCGCCGGATCCTTCGTCAGCTCCGCCGAGCCCTGCACGCGAAGCGTCTCGCCGGTGCCGGGCACCAGGAAGATCGCCGCGATCTTCGGATTCGCGAGGATGTTCTGCAGCCTGAAGATCAGGCGATTCCCCTTCCGATCGGGAATCAGCAGCGTCTGCTCGTCGACGACGACGAAGCCCGGCCGCCCGTCGCCCTTCGGCGAGACCTCCGGCACGCCGTCCGGCGTGGACGTCGCGAGCAGCAGGAGCGGCGACGTCTCGATGAAGCGAATCGCGTTCGGCTCGAGCGATTCGAAGACCTTCGAGCGAACGACGGGCGACTCCTCGCCGATGATGGCGCGCACCTGCTCGATCGTCGTGAGAGCGTGGGGATCGGACGTCATGGGGTTTTCTCCGAGGGGAAGGGCCGCGAGATCGTCAGTGCGATGCGGCGTCCTCTCCCCAGACCTCTGCGAGACGCTCGTCGCGCCCGCAGGTGTAGCGGTAGTAGCGATAGCGGACCGGATTCTCCTGGTAGTAGTTCTGGTGGTAGTCCTCGGCCGGGTAGAACGGTGCGGCCTGGACGATGCGCGTCACGATCGGCTCGGGGACGCGCTTCTTCTTCTCGGCGGCTGCCTTCGACTTCTCGGCGAGCTGCCGCTCCTCGTCGCTCTGCACGAAGACCGCGCTCAGGTACGTGTCGCCGCGGTCGCAGAATTGACCGCCGCCGTCCGTCGGATCGACGTTCGGCCAGAAGACCTCGAGCAGCTTCTCGTACGAGACGCGCCTCGGATCGTAGACGACCTGCACGGCCTCGATGTGCCCGGTGCCGCCTTCGCCGACCTGCTCGTACGTCGGGTTCGGGACGGTGCCGCCGGTGTAGCCGGACGTCGTCGAGACGACGCCCTCGAGATCGTCGAACGGCTTCTCCATGCACCAGAAGCAGCCGCCGGCGAACACGGCGGTCGCCGTGCTCGTGGCCTTCGGGTCCTTCTCGGCGGCCGGGACCGCGACGGCGACGGCCAGGAGGATGCTCAGCGCGACGCAGGTCGTCCACCGGGGCGCTCTCGCCTGCTCGTTCTTCGCGACGTTCATCTCGGTTCGATGCCTCGCCCGCTCACGACGTTACCAGGCTCGCGAGGCCCCTGCCCACCGGTGGTCCGTCGAAGCGCGCCATCAGTCGATGTAGCCGAGCTGGCGCAGCCGCTCCTCGTCCCCGGGATCGAGCGGCTTCGGCGAGCGAGGCGTCGCGCGCTCGGAGCCGTGCTCCTTGCGCCACGCGCGCACGAGCGAGCGGAGGCGCTTGCGGTCCTCGGGGCGCTCGCTCGAGACGTCGCGGAGCTCGCCCGAGTCCTTCTCGAGGTCGTAGAGACGCCAGCCGGGCGGCTCGAACGGCCACTTCCGGCCCGCCTTTCGCGACGGAAGAGGCGTGTGCACCAGCTTCAGCTTCCCCTCGCGCACGGCGACGAGCTCGTTCGGACAAGCGGAGAGGACGAAGACCGGCGCCCCCGTGTCCTTCGCTCCGTGCAGGAGCGGCGACAGATCGCGTCCCTCCACTCCGGGGATGGGCGCGAGCGCGAGACCGTGCTGCAGCGTGGGAAGGACGTCGACGAGGCTGACGGGCGTGTCGATGGTGCGACCCGCTTCGATCCGTCCCGGCTGCCGGAAGAGGAGGGGCACGTGTGCCGAGGGCTGGAAGACGTTCCAGCCGTGCTGGAAGTAGGCTTCGTGCTCGCCGAGGCTCTCGCCGTGATCGGCGGTGACGATCACGAGCGTCGTCCCGCGGAGATCCATCTCGTCGAGCGCTGCGAGGACGCGACCGATCTGCTCGTCGGTCCAGCGGACCTCGGCGCGGTAGCGCCAGCGGTACGTCTTCGCGTCGCGCGCCGAGCGCAGGAGCTGGTAGCGAGGCAGCACGCCGAGCCCGTAGTTCCCCTTCGCGGCTTCCAGCTTCTTACCGGGGAGACCGTCGTCACGCGGAACCTGCTCGCGCGCCGACGCGGGCGCGGAGAAGTAGGGCCCGTGCGGGTCCATCATGTGGAGCCACAGGAAGAAGGGCGCGTCGTCTCTTCCCCGCCCGCGGAGCCAGTCGATCGCGCGCGTCGCGATGGCCTCGTCGCTCGAGCCGAAGTAGCGGGCGAAGCCGTCCTTCGTCGCGACGCCCTGCTGGAGGCCGCTCTTCTCGCCGATCACCTCGTTCCCATAGAAGGAGGCCGTCGTGTAGCCCGCCCGCGCGAGCCCCTCGGTGAGAAGGAACGCGGAGTCGTCGACCTTGTCCTGGTTGTTCCGCACGGGATGCCGGCCGGGGTAGAGGCCGGTCAGAAGCGAGGCGATCGCGGGGCGCGTCGCCGTGGCCGTCGTGCTCGCGTCGCGGAAGACCGTCGAGTCCTTCGCGAGCGCGTCGAGCTTCGGCGTGAAGCTCTCGGGAAAACGAGCGCTCCGCCCGACGTGGTCGGCGCGGAGCGTGTCGACCGTGATCAGGAGGACGTTCGGGCGGTCGCCGTCTTCCAGGCGGAGCCACCCGAGCGCGGGCCTCTCGGCGGCGGGCCTTTCGGAAGCGGCCCCGGTGGGGGCGAGCGGCGGCGGCGCGAGCAGGAGAGCGAGCGCCAGCGCCGCACGTCGAGTCCGGAAGCGCATCCGCAGTCTTTACAGACCCGCCGTGTCGTGGCTATGGGAGCCACGTCGGCGAGGAGGAGCGACGATGATCTCACGAAACCGATCGGCGGGCGTGCTCTGCGTTCTCGTGGCGCTCTTCGCGCCGTTCTTCGCACAGGCCGACGAGATCGTGGTGAAGGGAGATCGCCTCCGCGGCACGGTCGTGAACGTCACGACGACCGCGATCGAGTTCGAGACGCTCTACGGGAAGGGCAAGATCGAGATCCCTCTCGGGGACGTCGAGTCCGTCACGACCGAGGGCACCTACGTCGTCATCCACGGCGAGACGGAGACGCGCGGGCGGATCGTCGGCGTCGAGGAGGGCGTGATCCTCATCGGCGACTCGCCGGACGGCGCCGAGCGCGTCGAGGCCGAGTCGGTGCAGCTCGTGCTCAGCGAAACGGCCATCGACGAGTCTCCGCTCGTCGCCGCCAAGAGAAAGCTCCGCTACTGGAGCGGCAACCTCGACCTCGGCTTCGGGCTGTCGCAGGGCACCGTCGACACGCGGGCGGCGAGCCTCGATGCGACCGCCGAGAGACGCAAGGGACCGACGCGCTTCCTGACGAACCTCGGCTTGTTCTACGGCAAGCAGAAGGATCAGGAGGGGCAATCGCTGACGACCGCGGATCAGTACTACGGTCAGGCGCGCTACGAGTACGACCTGCTGGAGCGGCTCTTCGCGTACGGGAACGGCTACGCGGAGTACAACGGCGTGCAGCGCCTCAGCGTGCGCGGCATTCCGGAAGCCGGCATGGGCTACAAGCTCTGGCTTCCGGACGACAAGGACAGCGACGACTTCCTCGCCGCGACGGCCGGCGGCTCGTGGGTGTACGAGCGGTTCTTCGGCGGCATGGACGAGGACTACTTCGCCGTCGCGTTCGGGCTCGAGGCGCTGTTCACTTTGCCGTACGACGCGACGATCACCGGGAGCGTGAGCTACCTTCCGTCCGTCTCGGACTTCGCGAACGACTTCCTGATCCGCTCGAAGGCGGAGCTCGCGATCCCCGTGTGGGAGCAGCTCTCGTTCAACTTCGCGATCGCCGACGACTACGACAACACGCCGGCACCGGGCACGACCTTCAACTATCTGACGACGACGGTCGGCCTCTCTCTCGGGCTGTAGGTGCTTCGGCGGACTTGCACCAGCCGGGAGAGGTGACCTAGGCTCGCGGAGTCGGCAACCCGCAATCGTAGGAGGAGACGGCGATGCAACCAGCGGTGGCAGAGTCGAGCCTGACCCCGAGCGTGACCGAGTTCATCGCGGCTCGGCGGAAGATGCTGATCGACGGGAAGTGGGTCGAAGCGGCGTCGGGAAAGACCTTCACGACCGTCAACCCCGCGACGGAGGAGGTTCTCGCGGAGGTTCCCGCCGGCGACAAGGAAGACGTCGATCGTGCGGTACGCGCCGCGCGCCGCGCCTTCGAGAGCGGCCCGTGGCGCCGCATGACGGCCTCCGAGCGCGGTCGAGCGCTCTGGAAGCTCGCCGATCTGATCGAAGCGCGTACGGAGGAGTTCGCGCAGCTCGAGACGCTCGACAACGGGAAGCCGCTGACCGTCGCACGCGCCGCCGACATCCCGCTCGTCGTCGACCACTTCCGCTACTACGCGGGCTGGGCGACGAAGGTCGAGGGGGAGACCATTCCCGTCTCCGTCCCCGGGATGTTCACCTACACGCTCCGCGAGCCGGTCGGCGTCGTGGGCCAGATCATCCCGTGGAACTTCCCGCTCCTGATGGCCGCGTGGAAGCTCGGCGCGGCGCTCGCGTGCGGGAACACCGTCGTGCTGAAGCCCGCGGAGCAGACGCCGCTCTCGGCGCTCCGGCTCGGCGAGCTCCTCGACGAGGCCGGATTCCCGCCGGGCGTCGTCAACATCGTCACGGGATTCGGCGAGACCGCGGGTGCCGCGATCACCGTGCATCCGGACGTCGACAAGGTCGCCTTCACCGGCTCGACCGAGGTCGGGAAGACGATCATGCAGCAGGCGGCGGGGACGCTGAAGCGCGTCTCGCTCGAGCTCGGCGGCAAGTCGCCGAACATCGTCTTCGCGGACGCGGATCTCGATTCCGCCGCGGAGGGTGCTGCCGCCGCGATCTACTTCAACCACGGTCAGTGCTGCTGCGCGGGCTCGCGGCTCTTCATCGAGGACAAGGTCTACGACCGCGTGATGCCGAAGCTCATCGAGTACTCCGAGCAGATCCAGGTCGGCCCCGGACTCGACCCGAAGACGCAGATGGGCCCGCTCGTCTCGAGCGAGCAGCTCGAGCGCGTCAGCGGCTACCTCGCGTCCGGCAAGAAGGAGGGAGCGAAGGTCGCGACGGGCGGTGGACGTCCGAAGGGACTCGACCGCGGCTACTTCGTCTCCCCGACGGTGTTCACCGACGTCAAGCCGGAGATGAAGGTCGTCGGCGAGGAGATCTTCGGTCCGGTCGTCTGCGCGATTCCGTTCAGGGATCCGGAGGACGTCGTCCGCGCCGGCAACGAGACGACCTACGGTCTCGCCGCGGCGGTGTGGACGCGCGACATCCAGAAGGCGCACCGCGCGGCGCAGCTCTTGAAGGCCGGGACCGTGTGGATCAACTGCTACAACGCCTTCGACGCCTCGGCGCCGTTCGGCGGCTACAAGCAGAGCGGCTTCGGCCGCGAGATGGGGAAGGCCGCTCTCGAGCTCTACACGCAGATCAAGACCGTGTGGGTCAACGTCGGGGCGTGAGCCGTGCTGCGCTGCTCGCGGTCCCGGCGCTGCTTCTGGCGCTGGGCTGCCGCAGCGCTCCGGTCGCGACGAAGGACCCTGAGCTCGGAGCGGCGGCGACGCGCGCTGCCGGCGTGCCGGCGAACGACCTCGTCGACGTCGCGAAGGTCGTGCCCGGCATCCGGCTCGACATCCGCTACGCGACGAAGAAGAACTTCACGGGCGAGGTCCTCTACGACGAGCCCCGCTGCTTCCTGCGGAGGGACGTCGCCGAGCGTCTTCGCCGCGCACAGGAAGATCTCGCGGCGAAGGGCCGCGGTCTCCGGGTGTGGGATTGCTATCGACCGCTGTCCGTACAGCGCCGGCTCTGGGCGCTCGTGCCGGACGAGCGCTACGTCGCGGATCCCGCGAAGGGATCGCGCCACAACCGCGGCGCCGCGGTCGACGTCGAGATGGTCGGCGCGGACGGATCGAGTCTCCCGGCGCCGACCGGCTACGACGACTTCAGCGAGCGCGCGCACCGCGACTTCATGGACCTTTCACCTGACGTGATCGCGAACCGCGCGGAGCTCGAGCAAGCCATGGTGCGGGCCGGCTTCGAGCCGCTGCCGACGGAGTGGTGGCACTTCGACGCGAAGGGCTGGGAGGAGTACGACGTGCTCGACGTGGACTTCGCGGATCTCCCGCGCTGAGCAGGGCTTCGCGACGTCGTCGAGCACCTCGCGCGTCAAGCGCTCGACCTTCTCGGAGAGCGCCTGCACGCCGCGCGGCGTGAACTGCTTGCTCGTGACGCGCCGGTAGCGGCCGTGGTCCGGCGGATCCATGTTGAGGAGGTGGCGTGCCGCTCCTTCCGGAGCCACGTCCACTCCGCGTGCGGGTAGCCGTTCTCCTCGTAGTGCTCGGGCGTGACGACGTCGATCGTCGCCCGGTCGAACTCACGTACCGCCGTCTGGGTCATCGTACCCGCGCTCCCGGGCGGATTCTATGCCGGGGAGGCGGGAGGGCAAGATGCGACGTCAGTCCGCGAGCCGCAGGACCTGCGCGATGTCGCCGGTCCCGAAGCTGCCACCGATGTTCTCGTCGAGGTTCACGAAGGGAATGGCCAGGCGGCCGCCGCTGTTCGTGGTCCAGTTCGCGCAGGAGAAATTGGACCCGCTGAGCGTCGCCGTCAGCGGATCTGCATTCGGGCAGGCCGTGCCGAAGAGCGAGCCGGTACAGCGCCGCGGGGAGTCGATCCGCGCCGTCACCTGTCCGGTCGTCAGCGCGAGCGGCTGCGCCGCGACGCCCGTCCAGGCGGCGTCGGAGACGCCGGGACAGGTCGAAGAGCCGTTCACGCGGATCCGCTTCGCGAGGACGTAGACGATCGCCGCACCGGAGCCGCTGTTGCCCGCACCCGCCCCGATCGACGACCAGGCCGTATCGAACGCCGGCGAAGGCGGTGCGCCCGTGCCGTTGCTCGCGACGATCAGCGTCTGGTCGGCGTTCGAGCCGCCGTCGCAGTCCACGAAGCCGAGCCGCGAGATGTCGTCCTCGAACCGCCAGCACGCGGCGCACGAGGAGCCGCAGTTCGGCGTCTGCGTGTCGAGGTTCGCGCCGATCAAGACCGGCCCGCCGAGGAAGAGATCCGCCTGTCCGAACGCGTCCGGTACGCCACCCTGCAGGACGAGCGGTCCCGAGTTGAAGTTCCCCTCGGTGCCGTTGCAGACGGTGCCCGGAACGCCGCCGGTCGGATTGCCGTGCGTGCGGAGGTACGACGGCGAGGCGCCGTCGGACGGGCAGTAGTCGCCGGAGCCCGTCGCGACCGTGAAGCTGAGCGTGCCGAGCGCGCCTGGCGTCGGTGTCGCGGTCGCGACCGGAGTCGGCGTCGGAACCGGGCTCGGCGTGACGACCGGGGATTGCGTCGGAACGGGCGCCCCCGTGGGGGCGGGAGTCGGGGTCGGCGGCGTGACGAAGTAGGAGCAGGTTCCCGTGACGGTGACGAAGTGGCCGTCCTGCGACGCGTCGCGGCCGCCGACGCCGGGATAGTCGTCGGCGTCGATGCAGCCGGAGATGCCGTTCGGCGCGATCTCGGAGGTGAGGCCGAGCCGCACGCCGCACTCCGAGCCGGTGTTGAAGGAGTCGCCGTTGCTCGAGCAGCTCGCGTTCCAGCCGAAGCTGAGCGAGTGCGCGACGGCGCCGCCGGTGCCGCTTCCGTCGATCGTCGCGGAAGCGGAGCGCGTGAAGGGAGAGTTCGCGTCGTCGGCGCTCGAGAGATCGGTCGGCGCGGTGAGCTGCAGCGTGCCGCCCGAGAGCGTTCCGCCCGACTGCGAGCCCGTCACCGCGGAGACGTGCGCGACCGAGCCGAGCGTGGTGCCGAAGAACGGCAGATCGCAGCCGTCACCGTTGTCACGGTTGATCGTGTGCGCACCGCGGAGCGCCGTATCGACGTTCAGGCGGTACGTGCTGCCCGCGGGGCAGGTGACGGAGAAGCTGACGCCGTAGCTCGCGTTGCTGCTCGCGGTGACGCCGCCACCGCCCGTCGGGACGGCTTCGCAGTCGGTCGCGACGCTCTGCTGGAGGCGCGTAGTGAAGGTTCCCGTGCCGAGCGAGGTCACGCTGCCGTCGCTGCGAGCGGCGCGGTAGCAGTTGCCGAGCGCGACGTGCGTCGGTCCGAACTCGTTCGAAGCGTCGTTGATCGCAACGCCGGTGATCTGCGCGGGAACGACGGTGAGGACCGGTGCCGGAGTGGGGCTCGGCGTCGGGCTCGCGGTCGGGACGGGAGTCGGCGTCGGAGTCTGCGTCGGGGTGGGCGTCGGCGTCGGAGTCGCGGTCGGCGTCGGAGCGGCCGTCGGCGCCGTGGTCGGGGTCGGAGTGGGCGTCTGCGTCGGCGCGAGAGTCGGGGTCGGCGTCGGGGTGAGCGACGGCAAGGGCGGCGTCGGCGTCACCTCCGGGATCGGCGGCGGGAAGACGCCGACCGGATCGAGCTGCAGACGGAAGACCTGCGCGACGTCGACGACGGAGTCGACGATCGGTGCCGCGAAGTCGAGCGCGTAGAACGGCGCGACCATGCTCGTCGTACCGACGTCGGCCCCGACCCAAGCGGCGCAGGAGAGCCGCTCGCCGTCGAGGGTGACCGTGTTCGGGCCGGCGGCGCCGGGCGCGCCGTCGATCCAGTCGTTCAGCACGGTGCTGGTCGCCGTCCGCGTCGTGAACGCGGACGGAATGAGAGGCGAGCTCGAGTAGTCGAGCGTGCTACAGTCCGCGTCGTTGAGCTCGGCTACCGCGAAGCGCAGGAGGACGGGAACGACGGCGTGTCCGCTGTCCGCGGACGGCTCGGATCCGCCCGGCGCGACGAGGATCGACGGGCTCGCGGCCCCGGCGCCGTTGCTGTCGACCGTCAAGGAGACGTCCGGATGCGTGCCGCCGTCGCAGTCGATCCATCCGTCTTCGGAAGCGTTCGGCTGGATCTCGACGCAGATCGTTCCCTCGGCGCCGAGCGACTGCGCGAGGTCGAGGAAGTTCGCGCCGAGATACGAGGTCTCCGCGAGCTCGAGCTCCGCGACGCCGCCCGCGCCCGTCGGACCCTTCGCGATCGTGATCGGCCCGGGGCCGAACTCGCCGTTCGCCGCGTTGGCGAAGACGTTCGCCCCGGTGAAGTCGAACAGGCGGAGCCACGTCGAGAAGCCGTCGTCGACCGGCAGGAGGTTCCCCGGTCCCGCGAGCACGTCGAGGATCAAGCAGCTCTTCCCCGCGGGGCAATCGATCGCCGGCGTCGTCGGCGTCGGCGTGGGGGTCGGAGAAGGGCTCGGCGTCGGAGTCGGCGGAGGCACGCACGCGATCGACGGCTTGATCGCCTGCAGGTAGCCGGGCTGGTTCTTCTTGAAGACCTGGAAGCGCGCGCAGTAGTCGTTCTCGCCGGTCGAGAAGGTGACCTCGATGTTCGCCGGAGGCGCCAGCGGGCCGACGAGCGCGGGAACGTTCGGGCCGCGCATCTGGATCGACAGCTTCTTCGGGGCATACGTGATGCTCCGGATGCCGGCGATCGTCGCGAAGGGATCGGCGTAGCGGAACGCCTTCCCCGCGGGCAGCCAGGATCCGCAGGGGAGGACGATGTCGCCGCTGTCGAACCCGTTCGAGGCGCGGATCCGGAGGCGCGGGTTCGCCGGGCAAACGATCGGATCGGTCACCGGGGACAGGGCCGGGTCCGGCCCGATCTTCACCAGCGCGGTCGTCTTCGAGGGATCGACCGAGACCTTGAAGGAGACCTTCTTCCCGCCGGTCAGCGGGATCGCCTGCGCCAGCGCCGGTCCCGCGGCGAGGACCGCGACGATCAGAAAAGCCCCGCGCGACCACATCGAATTGCCTCGGCTCATGCCACCCCCGGCTCGTTTCGGACGGAGTGAGGAAGCGTTCGGCCACCCAGCAGCCCGGTCGGCCAAACAAACAAACGTTTGCTGAACTACTCCCTCCGCCCCGCCGCGGTCAAGGGGGTCCGGTTCGTTTGCTCGCATCTGCACCCAGGCTCGACGAGCCTGGGTGCAGATACAGCCAAACGAACCGGACCCCGGTGGACTTCATTCGGACGGGAACCTAGCCTGCATTTCTCACCAGATCCCTACTGCGGCGGCCGATAGCACCGAATCTTCGCGAGCTTCTCCCTCCGGGCTCCTCGACGTACTGTTCAAGTACGCCTGCGTCGCCCTCCGGTCCGAGGCTCGCGAATCTTCGGCACTCTCGACCGCCTCGCGACGTGATCTGGTGAGAAATGCAGGCTAGGATGCGGCGCCTTGACCCGGGTCTCGGCCATTCTCTCCTCGTTGCTCCTCTGCGTGGGGGTGTCGAGGTTCGGGATCGCTCCCGCCTCCGCGGATTCCTCGATCCGGACCTCGAGCGAGAACGTCTCGCCTCCGGCCGACGCGCTCGCGCTCGCGCTCGAGTCGGTCCGCTGCGCCCAGAGCGCGGGCCACGGTCGCAAGGCTTCACGCCTCGCGCTGATCGACTACCGCGTGCCCTCTCTCCAGGAGCGTCTCTGGATCATCGACCTCGCGACGGGACGGATCGTCTTCCGCGATCACGTCGCGCACGGCCGGGGCACGGGTGAGAACCTCGCGCAGCACTTCTCGAACAAGCCCGGCAGCCACCAGAGCAGCCTCGGCCTCTTCCTCACCAACGAGATCTACCAGGGTCGGAACGGCTACTCGCTGCGGATGGACGGTCTCGAGCCGGGTGTGAACGATCAAGCGCGCGAGCGCGCAATCGTCATGCACGGCGCGTCGTACGTCGATCCGATCGGCGGCAAGACGCGCGGCCGGCTCGGTCGGAGCTGGGGTTGCCCGGCCGTGCGCACCGAGGTCGCGCATCCGATCATCGACGCGCTCGCCGGAGGGCAGTTCCTGTTCGCGTACTATCCGGACGAGACGTGGGTCTCGTCCTCGCGCTTCCTGCAGTGCGACGATCGGGTCGCACGCCGCGAGCGCGGCTCCTGACGAGAGCGGGGCAGCGTGAGGCGCTGGCTCGCCGTCGTCGCGGCGCTCCTCCTTCCCTCGGCGGCTCTCGCCGTGCCGTTCTGGGGAGCGAAGCAGTCGCTGCCTCCGGGCACGCCGCCGTCGGCGATCAAGCCGGGACAGTTCGTCTGGGATCCGTCCGACGCGCCCGAAGGTCCGCTCGCGGTGATCGTCAGCCTGACCGAGCAGCGCGCCTACGTGTACCGGAACGGCGTCCTGATCGGCGTGTCCAGCGTGAGCACGGGGCGGCCCGGCCACGTCACGCCGACGGGGGTGTTCACCGTCCTGCAGAAGGACAAGGACCACGACTCGAGCCTCTATCACGACGCCGCGATGCCCTACACGGAGCGGCTCACGTGGGGCGGCGTCGCGCTGCACGCCGGCGGGCTTCCCGGCTATCCCTCCTCGCACGGCTGCGTGCATCTGCCGAGCGAGTTCGCGGAGAGCCTGTTCGCGATCTCGTCGCTCGGAATGACGGTCGTGATCGCGGACGATCACTCGGCTCCGCGCGACGTCGCGCACCCGGGCGCCCTCGCACCGATCGACCCGTCGAGCGGCGAGGACGACGAGGATCCGCCGCTCCCGAGCGGCCAGATGGAGCGCTGGGAGCCGGACAAGTCGCCCGAGGGACCCGTGTCGGTGGTCATCGGCAGGAAGGACCGCCGCGCGGTCGCGATGCGGAACGGGATCGAGATCGGTCGAGCGCGCATCGAGGTCGAGGACCCGGAGAAGGCTGTCGGCGTGCACGCGTTCCTCGTCGTCGAAGGCGGCTCTGCCGAAGCGCCGCGCTGGGTCGTCATCCCGTCGCGGAAGAGCGGCACCGACGCGGCGCTCGATCCGTTCACCGAATCGCGCGTGACCCTGCCGACGGAGTTCCTCGACGAGCTACGCCCGCTCCTCGTGCCGGGAACGACGCTCGTCGTGACGGACGGCGCGATCCTGCCCGATTCCACCGGAACGAAGCTCGACGTGCTCAACAACGCGGAGCGCCTCTCCGACGCGAGCCGGCGGACGCTCGCCCTCCAGGGCGGTCCGCTGGCCGAGGCCGAGGCGGACGCGTTCGAGAAGGGTCCGCTTTTCTCGGGTCTCCTTCGTCTTCGCCAGTGGGACGAGCGCGGAAAGGTGCCCGGTCTCGAGATCGCTCCCCTCGAGAGCTACCGCGCGCTCCTCGTCGAGCGACTCCGCGCGGTCCGCGACGCTTGAGCGCTCGCGGCGTCGGCGTCAGCGGGCGGCGCGGCCGCGGAGCCAGGCGCCGACGCGATGGTACGCCGGCATCGGGCTCTCCTCGCTCTTCGGCTCGTACGGTCCCGTCAAGTACGGCAGGTACATCGAGCGTCGCAGGCTCACGGCGCCGTCGTGGCTCGACAGCGCGACGCGGTGCCACAGCCGGCCGTCGTGCACCGTGAGATCGCCGGGCTCGGTCTCGACGCAGATCTCCTCCGCGTCGGGCCGGTGCGAGACGAAGTAGGGCTTCCGGAAGCACATCGAGAGGAAGCCCTGGCCGTGGCTCCCGGGGATCAGGCGAAGTCCGCCATTGTCCGCGGTGCAGCGGTCGAGGTGGAGGCCGATGTTCAGCATCCGCTGCGGCATCCGTCCGTAGAAGAGATCGCGGAGCCCGTCGGTGTGCCAGCCGAGGCGCGGGTGCACGCTGCCCGGCACGTTCAGGTACCGATTGACGACGACGCCGTCCTTCTCTCGATCGCCGACGCGCGCGTCCTTGCCGACGAGGTCGAGGATTGGAGCGAAGCGCGGGTCGTGCACGAAAGCGCGGATGCGCTCCGAGAACACGGAGGTGAACGCGAGACGCTGGAGGAACGGCTTCCCCTCGTGATCGCGGCCGACGAAGAGCGGGATGCCGAAGACCTGCGTCCGACCCTCGGCGAGCCAGTCCGCCTGGATGCGGTCGATCTCGGCGGCGATCATCGTCACCTCGGCCTCGGAGGCGACGCGCGAGAAGACGAGGAATCCGTGGCGGTCGAGGAAGGCGCGCTGCTCCTCCGTGACGGAGGGACCGAGGGTGAAGCGCGTCGTCAGCGGGAGATCCGTTTCCATTTCCATGGCGGAGAGCCGGATAGCACACTCTTCCCGTCGCGGCCGCCGTGCTAAGACGAGCGGGCAGGATGGAAGCGGAGGAGAAGCCGTGAACACGTCACCCGTCGCCGCCGGCTCCGATCGCGATCCCGGAGCGCATCTCACCGCGAAGCGCGTGCACATCGGAAAGTACGGCCTCGACGTCGGACCGCTCGGTCACCTCGCCGCGGAGCGCGCGCGACTCGCGGCGCTCTCGTGGCAGAGCTTCGACGCGCGGCCGCTCGGCGCGACGATCGGGGCAGAGCTCCGGGGCGTCGACTTGACGAGCGACCTGCCCGACGAGGTGATCGACGAGATCCGGCGCGCGCTCCACGCGTACAAGGTGATCTTCTTCCGCGACCAGCCGCTCACCGCCGCGCAGCACGTCGCCTTCGCGCGCCGCTTCGGCGATCTCGAGATCCATCCGTTCATCCCGTCGAACACGGGCCAGCCCGAGCTCGTGCGCTTCGAGAAGTCCGCCGACGTCGGCGGCTACGAGAACGGCTGGCATCACGACGTGACGTGGCGCGAGCGTCCGTCGATGGGCGCCGTGCTGCACGCCCTTCGCGTTCCGCAGAACGGCGGCGACACGCTCTTCGCGGACATGTGCGCTGCCTACGACGGCCTCGACGACGCGACGCGCGAGCAGATCGACGATCTCGTCGCGGTGCACGACTACGCGCAGGTCTTCGGCCACGTGGTGCAGAAGGAGAAGAGGGCGGAGATGCGCGCGACCTACCCGACGGTCGAGCATCCCGTCGCCTGTACGCACGACGCGACCGGCCGGCGCCACCTCTACGTGAACCGCTTCTTCACGAGCCACGTCGTCGGCTTCGATGAAGCGGAGAGCACGGCTCTGATCGATCGCCTTGCGCGACGCGCCGAGATCGCCGAGTATCAGTGCCGCTTCCAGTGGGAGGACCACTCCGTCGGCTTCTGGGACAATCGCGCCGTGCAGCACTACGCGGCGAGCGACTACTGGCCGGACGTGCGTGTCATGGAGCGAGCGAGCATCGTCGGCGAGAGGCCGCGCCGGTAGACCTGCAGGGGCGCGCCGGTCGCGGCTCGCGCGCGGCGGAACCCGCCGGCTGACGGCGGACGAGATCCTCGTCGATACGGGCGGTCGCCCAGCGCGGCCCGCGCTTCTCGCGCACGAGGACCGCGGCGTCGCGGACGAGGTCGCGAAGATCTTTCGCGAGGACGGCGTCGACGTCCTGCTCGAGGCCGAGGCGTCGCGCGCCTCGCGGACCGGGGGCGGAGACGTCTCGCTGGCTGTGCGGACGCCGGCGGGCGCACGCGTGCTCGAAGGCTCGCATCTTCGCCTCGCCGTCGGCCGTGCGCCGAACACCGACGGGCTGAACGCGGCCGTCGCGGGAATCGAGCTCGACGGCGCCGGATTCGTCCGCGTGAACGAGCGTCTCGAGACGACCGCGAAGGGAGCAAGGCCTCTGGCGCGGCTCGCGGAGGGCGGGCAGCTCGAGAGAGCCGTTCGGCGTTCCGTTCGCGATCGGCACTCTCTCGCGCAGGCAGGCGTACGCGTAGAGCTGGCTCGGCGTCACCGAGGAGTCGTCCTCGTCGAGAGCGCGCTCGAAGGCGGCGAGGCTCGCGTGGCACGCCCCGGTCGGCCTCTGCACCTCGGTCGAGGTGAGCATCACGCAGACCGCGCGCGAAGCGCCGGTGCGAGAGAGCGACGCGCGCACGTCGTCGCGGAGCCGTTCCGCCTGCTCGCGCTTCGAGCGCCGCGGATCGATCGCATGATCGGGCTCGAGGTGTGGAGTCGATTCCCGGTCCCACGCACCCGGCATCGGCGTGATCCGCGCGAGGGCTCCCTCGACGCGTTCCAGATGCTCTGGCGAGAGGACGGCGGCCACCACGGCGGAGGCGTGCGCGTCGCGCCGCAGCACGTCCCACGCGGCGAACTCGAGGTCCTCGATGGATGCGAGAGGAACGACGTCGCGGAGCGGTCGAGACGCTTCGTGGGCTGCGCCGTTCCCGCTCGGAACACGTCCCATCTCCGCGAGCGAGCCGACCGCCTTCGCGAGACCGTGCCGGCACAGCTCGACGCCCGCGATCAGGCTCGTCGCGACGGCTCCGAGGCCGGGCAGCAGCACGAGGAGCTTGCCGCGCATCGTCCCTCTTCATAGCTGAGCACGCGGGCGCCAAGCCAACGCTGGGCGCTCGAGTGGAAGCCGCTCATCATCGCGAGCAACTACTTCTACGGGTCGTTGCACTTCGTCGTGACGATTGGCGTGCTCGTGTACCTGTACCGCCGCTGGAGCGACGACTATCCCGTGCTGCGCAACGCGATCGCGATCTCCTCGGCGATCGCGCTCGCGGGCTTCGCGTTCTGGCCGCTGATGCCACCGCGTCTCTTGCCCGCCTCGTTCGGCTTCGTCGACACGCTCGACCAGTATCCGACGTTCTGGTCCTTCCAGCGCGGCGCCGTGAACGCGATCTCGAACCAGTACGCGGCGATGCCGAGCGTGCATTGCATCTGGGCGCTCTGGTGCACGTACGTGCTCGTGCCTCGCGTGCGGAGCGTGTGGGCGAAAGTGCTGGCGCTGCTCTATCCCGCCGGGACTCTCGTGAGCATCGTGCTGACCGCGAACCACTTCGTCCTCGACGCGGTCGCGGGCTTGGTGGTCCTCGTGGCCGGCACCGCCATCGCGGGGGTCGCGACGCGAGCGGGGCGCCGCGCGCCGGTGCTGCTCCCGGCCGGCGCCTCATGGCGCGATCGGTAGCGACTCAGGTTTCGTCACGTCGGCGCGATCCGCGGAATCGGTCGGCCTGACCGATGAGACAAATTGACGTGGTTTGTCTCACGGTGCTAGGTGGGACGGAGCGATGGCGGAGATCCGTACCCTCGAGACCCGGGAGCGCATCCTGGAAGGCGCCGCCGTCGCGGTCGCCCGCCATGGGCTCGCGAAGCTCGACATGGCGGACGTCAGCCAGAGCGCCGGTGTGTCGCGAGGGACGATCTACCGCTACTTCCCGAGCCGCCGCGATCTCCTGATGCACATGGCGCGTCGCGAGGGCGAGCTCCTGCGCGAGCGCCTTCTCGAGGAGCTGGAGAGCGTGCCGGCCGGCGCGGAGCGCCTCGCCGTCGCCCTCCGTCACGCGATCGCGGCGACGCGTGAGCATCCGGCGCTGCAGCGGCTCCTCGAGACCGATCCCGCTTTCGTGCTGCGCGCGCTTCGCGTGCAGCTTCCCGGGATCAAGGCGCAGCTCGGACCGATCCTCGAGCCGCTTCTCGCCGACACGTCGCTCGTGCGCGAAGGAGGCATCTCGGCCGCTTCGCTCGTCGACTGGATGCTCCGATTGATGGTCTCGGCCTACCTGTTCCCGGATCCCGATCCCGAAGAGATGCCGCGCGTGGTCGGCGCCGTCTACCGCGCCCTGACGTCCGAAGAGGGTGCACCCCGGCGCACGGCGCGCCGCCGTACGCCGAAGAGGAGAGGATCATGAGCACTCCGAACCCGAACCCGGAGAACCGTCAGATCAACATCATCGACCCGGCCTTCACGCTGAACCCGCAGCCCGTGTACGACGAGGTACTCACGCGCTACCGCGTCGCGAAGACGATCGGCCTCAACTCGCCGGTGATCTCGCGCTACGAGGACGTGATCTGGGCTCTCCGGCATCCCGAGATCTTCTCCTCCGAGATGGACATGCACGTCGGCCTCGGCACGGAGCGTCCGATGATCCCGCAGCAGCTCGATCCGCCGCTGCAGACGCGGTACCGGAAGATCCTCGACCTGCAGTTCTCGCGCGCCCGCGTGATGGAGATCGAGCCCGACGTCCGCCGCCACGCGAACGAGCTGATCGACCAGTTCGTCGACGCGGGCGAGTGCGAGTTCGACCGCGACTTCGCGATCCCGCTTCCGTGCCGCGCGTTCCTCCGCATGATGGGCCTGCCGCAGGAGGACCTCGAGCTCTTCCTCGAGCTGAAGAACGGCATCATCCGTCCGCCCATCGCGAATCCCTACGACATCGCGGCCGCGAAGGAGTACCGCGCGAAGACCGGCAAGCGGATCTACGCGTACTTCGAGGCGCTGATCGACGACCGCGAGAAGAGCCCGCGCGACGACATGATGACCTACTTCACGAAGGTCGAGCTCGACGGGAAGAAGCTCACGCGGAACGAGATCCTCGACATCTGCTTCCTCTTCCTGCTCGGCGGCCTCGACACGGTGACCGCGACGCTCGGGTGCAGCGTGTTCTACCTGGCGGAGAACCCGGAGCATCGCCGCCGCCTCGCGGAAGACCCGAGCCTCGTCCCGGCGGCCGTGGAGGAGCTGCTTCGCTGGCAAACGCCGGTGACGATCGTGCCGCGCATCCTGAAGCAGGACTGGGAGCTCGACGGCGTGCAGATGAAGGCGGGATCGATGGTCAGCCTCCTCATCGGCGCGGCGAACGTCGACGAGCAGGAGTTCGGCGCCGGCGAGGGGAAGTGCGTGCACTTCGAGCGCGAGCGGAACCGTCACATCGCCTTCGGCGCGGGCCCGCATCGCTGCCTCGGCTCGCACCTCGCGCGGATGGAGCTCCGCGTCGGGCTCGAGGAGTGGCACCGTCGCATCCCGAGCTACTCGATCAAGGCCGGCGAGACGCCGCGCGTGAGCCCCGGCATCCGCGAGGTGATGTACCTGCCGCTCGTCTGGGAGAAGGGCGGTGCCGCGTGAAGGTTCGCGTCGATCTCGACCGATGCGTCGGCCACGGGCGCTGCTACGAGCTCGCCGGCAGCGTGTTCGCGGAGGATGATCGCGGTCACTGCCTCGTGAAGCGCTCGACGATCCCGCCGGAGCTCGAGGTGGCCGCGCGGCGCGGCGCGGAGAACTGCCCCGAGGACGCGATCGTCATCGAGGAGGAGTAGGGGTAGCGGCCGGGCGTGCGGTCAAGCACGCGCGGCGAAGCGCAGCGGCAGCCGCTCCGGCCCGTTGATCCCGACGGGCGGCCGCCACACGGAGTCGCCCTCGACGGTCGGACACCGGATCCGCGCCGTCAGTGCAGCAAGCGCCTCCTGCAGCTCGGCGCGCGCGAGCGCCGCTCCGATGCAGTGGTGCGCGCCGTGGCCGAAGGCGAGGTGCGGCACGGCCGCGGCTTGCGCGGAGTCGATTCGCTCCGCGTGCGGATATGCCGCGTCGTGCCTCCTTCTCGCGATGCTCACGGTGCCCGCGCGCGTGTGGCTGCCGTTCCTCGGCGATCTCTGGCGCGCCTGGCAGCGCGGGCGATCGGCGCGGATGCCGCACGCGATCCCGTGGGAGGAGCTTCTACCTCTCCCGATCGAAGAGGTGCGCCGCGGTCTCGGAATGGTCCCCCTCGAGGACGCGCATCCGAAGGGCGTCTGGCGCGTCGGCGCGAACGGCTCCTGGGAACGTGCTCCCGCCGCGGCATGAAGCGCGCGACGGAGCTCGCTTCAGCAGCGCCGCGCCCAGGCGAGTGCGTCCTCGAGGCGATCGTTCCCCCAGAAGAGCTCGCCGTCGACGACGAAGCTCGGCGCGCCGAAGACGCCGAGCCGGACCGCTTCGTCCGTCTCGAGGCGCAAGCGATCCTTCGTCTCCTGCGTGCCCGCGCGCTCGAGGATCGGCTCGGACTTCTGCCCGAGCGCTTCGAGCACGGCGCCGACGACCTCCGGCCGCGCGATGTCGCGATCCTCTGCGAAGTTCGCGCGATACATCGCGCGCACGAAGTCGCCGCACCACGGCTCCGCGGCGACGGCGCAAGCGACGCGCGCCGCGAGTAGCCCGTTTCGCGGGAACTGCGACGGTCTCTGCAGCGGCAAGTCGAGCTTCCCGCAGATCCGCTCCATGTCGCGCCACATGTACTGGCCCTTCACCGGGTAGACGTTGAAGGGCGAGTCGTTCCATCCTTGGTCGCGAAAGATCGGACCGAGAAGGAACGGACGCCAGCGCATCGCGATCCCGGCTTCGGCGCAGAGCGCCTCGACCCGGCTCGTCGCCGGATAGGAGTAGGTGCTCGCGAACTCGAAAAAGACGTCGAGGGTCGGCATGCGGAGAGAATCCTCGTGAGAGAAATGAGAGCGTCGTTCAGGTGGTGAGCCCGATGCGGAATCGCGCCGCACCGCTCATCATCCGCTCGAAGGCCTCGGGCGCGCGCTCGAGCGGATGAATCTCGTTCATCGAGTGTACGCCTGCGAACAGGCGGAGCGCGAGCGTGTCCTCGTCGAGCCGATCCACGACCATTGCTGATAACGCAACAAAGTCTTGCAATCCACGGTCATTGTGCCGAAAAGAGCAACGACACAGATTGGCGCCCATGACACGCAAGTATCTCGAGGTCCTGGGAACGCCTGCCGTCCTGCGCGCGCAGGAGAATGCCTACGGTCGCTCGCGGCCCGTCCATGGCGACGCCGAGCGCGATCCGCTCGGCCCCGACGAGGCCGCTTTCATCGCTGCACGCGACAGCTTCTACCTCGCGACGGTCAGCGAAGCGGGCTGGCCCTACATCCAGCACCGCGGCGGGAACGCGGGATTCCTCCGGGCTCTCGATCCGCACACGCTCGGGTTCGCGGACTACCGCGGGAACCGCCAGCTCCTCAGCACCGGCAACCTCGCGGCGAACGACTGCGTCTCGCTGTTCCTGATGGACTATCCGCACCGGGCGCGGCTGAAGATCCTCGGGCGCGCGCGCACTCTGGACGCCCGCGAGAATCCGGAGCTCGTCACGAGGCTCGCCGAGCCCGAGATGCGTCGCGAGGTCGAGCGGCTGATCCTGGTCGACGTCGTCTCGTTCGACTGGAACTGTCCGAAGTTCATCACGCCGCGCTTCACGGCGGCGGAGGTGCGCTCCGTCCTCGAGCCGCTCCAGCATCGCATCGCCGAGCTCGAGGCGCGGCTCGCCGAAGCCGCCGCGCCCCGTCCGTCTGCAAGCGACGGCCGAGGCGCGGCGCGCGAGGGCGAGTGACGGCGAGCCCCGATCTCGTTCGCGGACGTGGATGCTACGGCGCTCGGTCCCCATGAGACTTCCTCCCTTTCGCACCGCCGGCGCGGCGGTCGTTCGGTTGCTCTCGCGCGGTCTCTCCGCGCCTCGGGGCAGAGAGGTCGTGCGACGACCAAAGGGAGTCCTGGCGAAGATCGGGGGATTCCCTGGGATTCCGTGGGTTTCGCGGTGCTTCTCGCGCCGAAGAGTGGTTGACAACTTCTCATCATTGAGAAACGCTCAGCCACGTTGGACGCCCACGCCGAGCCCCGGCCGGGACCCTTGCCCGGCTCCGACGCCGGACGACGCGAGCGCCGCAAGGCCGACACGCGCCGCCGTCTCCTCGAAGCGGCGCGCCGTCTCTTCGCCGAGCACGGCTACGACGCGACGCGGCCGCAGGACATCGCGCGCGAGGCCGACGTCGCCGCGGGCACGTTCTACGTCCACTTCGCGGACAAGCGCGAAGCGTTTCTCGCGTTTACCGAGCAGGTCGCGGACGAGCTTCTCGCGCACATGGCGGCGTCCGCCCGGAATGCGAAGGACCGCGATCTCGCCGCGACGCTCGACCGCGCGCTCGCCTCGCTCTTCGATTACTCGCGGGACAACCCGGGCCTCCTGCGCGCCGTCTCCGCCGACGCGGCCGTCGCTTCGGCGGCGCTGCCGCCGGGAGCGAGCCTCCGCGAGCGGCTCGCGCAGACGCTTGCCGAGCGTCTCCGCCGCGCCGCCGCGGAGGGCGAGATCCCGAAGTCGTTCGATCCGGAGCTGATCGCGCACGGCGCCGTCGGCTTCCTGCACGCGGCACTCGTGCATGCCGGCGGCCGCGCGATCGACCGTCGGCGCGTGCTCGACAATCTCCGGCAGTTCCTCCGGCGTGCGCTCCTCGTGGAGACGCCGCCATCACCTCGAAAGGTAAGGAGCGCGCGATGACGCAGCTCAGATACGAGCGTGAGGAGCTCCTCCGCTCCGATGACTACGCACGGCCGCACGTCGAGAACGGCCAGCTCCTGCACGGCGGCTTCGACGCGAGCGGACGCTACGTTCCACCGCGGCTTCGCGATCGTGCGCGTGCGGTGTCGGCGTGGACGAAGGCGCTGCGCGAGCGGGGCGGCGATCTCCTTCCGGCAGACTCGTCGCTTCTCGCCGGCATCCGCTATCCGAGCGCGGCGCAGCAGAAGCTCTTGATCCAGGAGGGGCTCGGGCAGACGTTCTGGAACACGCTCACGATCACGGGACAGATCGAGGCGCGCGGGCGCGTCCTCGCCGAGGTCGTCTTCCCGGAGATCGGAGAAGCGGTCGAAGAGGACGTGTCCGAGATGGCGATCGGCCACCTGAACCGCGGACTCCTCGAGGCGCACGGCCTCGACGAGGGCGGCGAGCCCGCGCGCGGCATCGGCGGGCACGACGTGATGTGGTTCGTGCTGCGCGATCTCGCGTTCGGGCCGACGGAGTTTCCGGAGCCGGTGATGCCGGAGGTGATCCGTCCCGAGTCCGAGGCGACCCCGATCCCCGGTCTGCCCGGAGCGCTGCACCGGATGTTCGACTTCCTCGTGAACCTCCTGATGATCGAGTTTCGCGCCGAGCGCGGCTTCGCGCTGGCCGAGTCGCTCCTGCGCGATCCGGATCTCTTCCGCGACCGCCGCGCCGAGGCGGAGCGCGCCGCGGAGATCGTCGATCGCATCCGCGCCGACGAGGCGATCCATGTCCGCTCGCTCCGGCTCTACCTCGGCGAGATCGCGACCTTGACGTTCCGCTCGAAGGACGGCGGCCGCATCGCAGGACGAGACATCGTCGACTCGCTCTGGGGCGGCATCGTGCGGTGGGCGACCGTCGAGCAGCCGCCTCTCGCGGCCGCGCAGCAGCGGAAGCTCCTCGGCGATCGCATCCTCGCACACCCGGAAGGTTCGAGCCTGCTTCGCCGGTTCGACGCACTGGAGGAAGCGGCATGAAGTTCGGAATCTTCTACGAGCACCAGCTCCCGCGTCCCTGGCACGAGGGCGACGAGCATCGCCTGATCCAGGACGCGCTCGAGCAGGTCGAGCTCGCCGACCGTCTCGGCATCGACTACGCGTGGGAGGTCGAGCACCACTTCCTCGAGGAGTACTCGCACTCCTCCGCGCCGGAGGTGTTCCTCGCCGCATGCGCGGCGCGGACGAAGCGGATCCGCCTCGGCCACGGCATCACGCTCCTTCCGCCGGCGTACAACGCGCCGGCGCGCGTCGCGGAGCGGGTCGCGATGCTCGACCTCGTGTCGAGCGGCCGCGTCGAGCTCGGGACCGGCGAGTCGTCTTCGCTCGCGGAGCTCGGCGGCTTCGGCATCCGCGTCGACGCGAAGCGCGACATGTGGCGCGAGTCGCTCGAGCAGATCGCGAACATGATGGTGATGGAGCCGTACCCCGGCTTCGAGGGGAAGTTCTTCTCGATGCCGTGCCGGAACGTCGTGCCGAAGCCGCTGCAGAAGCCGCATCCGCCGCTCTGGGTCGCTTGCTCGAACCGCGCGACGATCCATCTCGCCGCGAAGCTCGGCATCGGCGCGTTGACGTTCGCATTCGTCGATCCCGCGGAAGCGCGGAAGTGGGTGAGCGAGTACTACGAGATCCTCGAGAAGGAGTGCGAGCCCGTCGGACACGCGATCAACCCCAACATCGCGATGGTCACGGGCTTCTCCTGCCACCGCGACGAGGAGGAGGCGCGGCGCCGCGGCGAGGACGGCTTCCGCTTCTTCGGCTACGGCCTCGGCCACCACTACGTCTTCGGCTCGCACAAGCCGGGCCGCACGAGCGTATGGGAGAACTTCGAGAAGGCGCGGGACGCGCTTCCGTCCGCGGGAGCGCACCGCGGGATCGGCACGCCGGACCAGCTCCGCGAGCACCTCCGTGCCTTCACGGAAGCCGGCGTCGATCAGGTGATCTTCATCCAGCAGGGCGGGCGGAACCGGCACGAGCACATCTGCGAGTCGCTCGAGCTCTTCGCGGGCGAGGTGATGCCCGAGTTCGCGGCGCGCGCCGAAGAGCGGGAGCGCGCGAAGCGCGAGCGTCTCGCGCCGATCCTCGAGCGTGCGATGGCGCGGAAGAAGTGGATGCGCCCGCTCGAGGACGCGGAGATTCCCGAGATCCACGCGCTCGGTCGCCAGATCGTCGAGCAGATGCAGAAGGACCAGCAGCCGGTTCCCGCGACGATCTCGACGGGAAGCGGCCTGTCCGTCCCGCTCACCGATCCCGCGCGGCGTTGACGCTTTGCGCCTGGTCGCGCTGCTCGGGGGGAGCGCCGAGCAGCGACTGCGTACGTGCCGACGATCGTCGGCGGTCTGTACGCGCTCCGGCCCGCGCAGTGACTCCGCTGCGCGAAGCGACGGAGTCGGTTCAGCGCGTCGCCGTCATCGAAGACTGGATCTCGTCGACCAGATCTGCGAGCGCGCGCCGGAACGTGTCGACCGCTTCCCGCTTCTCGTGCACCGAGATGTCGAACGAGCGGACGTCGGTGTTCTCGCGCGAGAGCTGCACGACTTCTTCCGAGTCGTGCACGTAGGTCTTCCACGCGCTCACGGCCGTCTCGAGCTGCGCGCGGTCGAGCCCCTCCGGCTCGGCCTGGAGCTCCGCCAGGATGCGATCGATCGCGGTCTTCGAGCGGCGCATCTCCGCCTCGAGCCCGTCCATCTCGACGGAGTCGGCGGAGGCGATGTGCGGCGCGTGGCGAACCTGGATCCGGAGGGCTGCGATCGAGGCGGTCGCGAGCTCGCGGATCTGGTCCGGGTCGGAGCTCTGCGTCGCGATCTTGCCGAGTGTCGCGACGAGTCGATCGAGCGAGGTCGTCGCGGCCCCCGAGGAGAGCCGCATCGCCTTCAAGTTCGTGTTGGCGACGGCGAGAACCAGGAGGTGGGCGTCGACGGCGCGGAGGTCGTTCCACGCGACCGAGAGCGTCTCGAGCTTCGCCAGCTCCTCCGGGCGCCCGTCCTTCAAGAGCTTCCGGAGCTCGACGAGGTCGCGATCGACCTCGTCGGCGGCGGCCTTCGACTCCGCCGCGAACGCCGCGGGCTCCTGATCCCCGACCGCGAGCACGGCGTTCTTCTCGGCCTCGACGGACCGCTCGAAGGCGTCGTCCATCTGACGGAGGAGCGCGAGCTCCTTCTGGTACGTCACGAACGCGGGCTCGGAGCCGCACGCGGCGAGGGCGACGAGCGCGACGAGAACCCACCGGACCATGGCGCGGAGTGTACGAAAGGAGCGGCGGCCTGTCGAAACGGGCACGGCGGCTCGGCCGCCGCGCGTCTCGGCTCCGGGCATCGCGCCGTGTTGCCTGCACGCGACGTGCCGAGGAGGGCGCCGATGCCGTCGCTGGAATCCGTTGCTTCTTCGCGGTGGACGGACCCTTCCTCCTTCTCGGTGGACGGACCCTTCCTCCTTCGGGGTCGTGTAAGGTCTTACCGGGTCGGCTGTAAGACTGTCCGCTCCGCGGCCACCCAAAGCTTCATTCCGAACCCGGGGAAGGGTAGCGTCGAAGGCATGGCGGCGTCTTCGCGACCCGGCCGCGGACCGGCGACCGCGGGTAAGCGCCGCGTGCCGCTCTCGCGCGAGCGCATCGTCACCGCGGCACTCGCCGTCATCGAGCGAGCGCCGGAGACCAAGCTGACTCTCGCGGCGGTCGCCTCGGAGCTCGGCGTCGCGACGATGTCCCTGTACACGCACGTGCGAAATCGCGAGGAGCTCCTCGAGGCGGTGCGTGCGGCCGCTCTCGCGAAGTTCGAGTTCGTTCCGAAGGTGGACGACGACTGGGAACGGCAGCTCTCGCAGCTCCTGCATGCGCTCCGTCAGCACGCTGCACGGTATCCATTCCTCGCATTCGAGCCTGCGGAGTTTCCGGTCGTCTGGCCGGCGCTGCTCGAGCCGCTCGTCGCGATCCTGCGCCGTGCCGGTCTTCGTGGTGTCGATCTCGCGGAATCGACGCGATGGATCGGACGCAAGATCGGAATCCTCGCCCTCCTCGACCAGAGCTGGCCGCTGGGGCGTGCGGCAAAACCCGCTTCCTATCCGGACTTCCCCGCCGAGGCGGCGTCCGAGCTTCGCGACGTCCTGCCGTACCTCGCGAAGGGCGATCCCGATCACGCCTTCGAGTTCGCGGTCGAGAGAGCGATCGCGGCGATCCGCGACCTCGTGCGGAAGAGCGGCGCCTCCTGAGGCTTCGACCGGCGGCAGGAGCGAGAACGGCCGCCCTCTGGGGCGGCCGTTCTCCTCAAGGTGATCGCTCGGTGATGCGTCCGAACGGCCGGTGCCCCTGTGGTTCCCGAGGGCTACACCGGGGAGCCGGTCGAGAGCAACCGTTTTAGGCACGAGCGATTCATTTCGAGAGACGGTTTCGGTTTTTGCGGCGCGTCACTCGCCTAGAAATTCTTCAAGAGCGAGGTGAGCTCCGCCATCGAGGCGAAATCGCGCGCACCTCGGCCGGTGAAGTTCCCGCCCATGTTGGCGAGGATGAAGTGCGTACAGCCCGCTTCGACGAGAGGCGCGACGGCCTCCGCGATCCCCGCCGGCGTTCCGAAGTAGTACTGCTCCGCGAGGAGAGCGGGTGTCATGCGCTCGCGTGCGAGCACGACGACGTCTCGATCGATGCGAGCCGGGACGAGCTCGATCTGACCGGGGAACTCGTCTCCGAGCGGGTGCGCGAGGCCGTGCGTCCGCCAGACGCTCCCGGGGAGTCCGAGAGAGTTGTACGCGACGTAGAGGCTCTGCATCGCCCGATCGACGACCTGCTCGCGCTCGTCGCCGAGGACGAGCAGCATCGTCTGCGCCGCGACGAAGCGCTCCATCGATCGGCCCGCGGCAGAGGCCGCTTCCGCGATGACGCCCAGGCGTCGCCGATACTCCTCTCCGGTCACGACCTGTCCGGGAAGCCAGCCGTCGCCGAAGCGGCCGGTGAGCGCGAGCATCCGCGGCGCGTGCGCGCCGACGAAGAGCGGCGGCGGGCGATCCTGCCAGAGCGGGAGATCGAACACCGCGCCGTCGAGCTCGTAGAACTCGCCGCGGTAGTCGACCGGCGCGCCGCGGCTCGTGAAGAGTAGCGCGAGCACCTCGAGCGCTTCCTCGAGCCGCGACACGCGCTTCGTCGAGGGCAGACCGTAGGGCTTGGTGTTCTCGCGCAGCCCGTTGCCGATTCCGAGGACGATGCGTCCTTCCGTCAGGTGATCGAGAGTGACGAACGTCTGCGCGAGCGAAACGGGATGCCGCCGGATCGGCTCGGTCACCGAGGTGCCGATGCGCAGCGAGGGAAATTTCGCCGCGACGTGCGCCATCACCGGCACCGGATCGTACAGCGCATCGCCGGAGGGAATGACGGCGGCGGCCGCGCACTCGTCCGGCGTCCAGAGCCACTTCGGCGCAAAGCCCATGAAGTGGTCCGGGAACCAGATCGTGTCGGCGCCCATCTTCTCCGCCTGCTGGATCGAGAAGGTGGAGACGTAGAGAGGAGCGAGGCAGCCGTCCTGGTAGCCTACGGTGACGCGGGGCATGTCGAGGCCCGAAGTAGCAGCACCGCCGCGGAGAACGCTAGGCAGCCTCGGCGCGCCCGAAATCGTGCGCGATGCCGGCGCGGAGCTCGGCGAGCACGGTCGTGCGAGCGCGGAGCTTGCTCTCCGCGTGCGCCCTCGCGTCGAGCGACTCGAGCCCGCGAGCGACCTCCTGGGCGGTCGTGATCACCTGATCGGGCGGGACGACGCGGTCGAAAAGCCCGGCCGTAACCGCGCTCTCGGGATCGAAGGCCTCGGCGAGACACACCGCTCGATCGAACGCGGACGGCGTCAGCCGGTAGCGGAGGATCGCGAGAGCGGGGAGCGGCATCGTCAAGCCGATCGCGACCTCGTTCGCGTGGATGCGGAACGCTCCGGCGGCGCCGATCCGGTAGTCGCCCGAGCCGAGTAGGAAGCCGCCCATCGCGATCGCGTGGCCCGTGCAGGCGACGACGATCGGACGCGGTAAGGCGAGCATGCGCTCCGCCAGCTCGAAGCCGCCGCGCAGCATGCGCAACGCGTCCGGGCCGGCCGCGGAGAGGACGGAGAGGTCGAACCCGGCCGAGAACCGTCCCGCGCGCCCGGCGAGCACGACCGCCTTCACGCCGTCGGCCTCGGCGCGATCGAGCGCCTTGCCGATCGCGTCGAGCATCGTCGGCGAGAGCGCGTTCGCCTTTCCGTCGTCCAGGCGGATCGTCGCGATGCTTCCTTCTCGTTCGTAGGTCGCGGGTGTCATCGGCGGTCTCCTTCTCTTGCCCGGGTGAGAATCGTGCTATATAGACCAGTCGTCATAATATCAATCCTCGACTTCGGAGGGCAGCGCCGTTGGCGAACGCAGCGATCCACAAGGACAACCTGATCCAGAGCGCGATGCGGCTCTTCCGCCGTCAGGGCTACGCCTCGAGCGGACTGCAGCAGATCCTCGCCGAGAGCGGCGCCCCGAAGGGCTCGCTCTACCACTACTTCCCGGGCGGGAAGGAGGCGCTCGCCGAGGCCGCGGTGACGCACGCGGGCCGGATGGTGGCGGAGATGCTCGCAGCGCTCGCGAAGAAGCACCGCACGCCGGAAGCGTTCCTCTTCGCGTACTGCAGGCAGATGGCCGCCTGGATGGAGGAGTCGGACTTCCGCTCGGGCTGCCCGATCGCGACGACGCTCCTCGAGACGACGCCCGCTTCGCCCGCGATCACAGCGGCGGGCGAGCGGGTGATCGACGGCTGGATCGACGTGATCTCCGGCGTGCTGGCGCGCGGCGGCGGGACCTCGCGAGAGGCGCGCAGCCGGGCGCAGACGATCATCGCGGCGGTCGAGGGCTCGCTGATCCTCGCGCGCGTCCGGCGGTCGACGAAGCCGATCCTCGACGTGGCGGCGCTCCTCGAGCCGAAGCCGGGCGCGAGGCCGAAGGCCGCGCGGGCCGCGGCTCGAGGCCGGCGCTCGTCCGCTCAGCGCCCGGAGGGCTGAGCTTCGCCGGTCGCTTCGACGGCCTCGTCCGCTTCGGAGACCTCGGACTCCACCAGCAGCAGGTTCCAGGCGAGCCATCCCAGGGCGAGTAGCAGCGCCCCGAGCGCCAGCAGACGACGGTGTCGGCTCATCGAAAGACCTCCCGGCACGGCACAGGAATGAACGCCGGTACGGACCTTCGTACAGTCCTGTGCCGTCCCATTGGAGGTGCTTTTCCCTCAATCGAGGCCGAGCGGCAATTTTTTGCCGCTTGTCATTGGCACGAAACTCGGATGAGGCGCTCGCTCGGGAGGAACCCGAGCATGAGCAACCGAGCCGAAGCCGATCGCCAGGACGAGAAGAAGACGCTGCCGCCGAAGCGGCACCTGATGGCCGTGGGAGTCCGGCGCGCCGGTGGCTCCTGGTGGATCCAGAGCCGGCTTCGCACCGAGCCGGCCAAGGCGACGCCCGCCCGACCCTCGCTCGACGATCGCGCGGCTTGAGCCGTCGCCGGCCTACAGCAGGTCGAGCTCGTAGTTGACGATGATCCGGAAGTCCTGGAGGACGCTCGGGTCGCCGCGGTCGACGTACCCCTTCGGCGCAGTGGGTCGGCGAGCCCGGAGCGGACGGCTTGATCGGTCTCGAGCAGCTCGCGGTCGCGCCGCCGGCCTCGCACCTCCTCCGCTACCGCGTGGAGAGCGGCTTTCTCGTTCCGGTCGCGCCGGCCCAGGCGATCGACGTCGCGAACGCGTGCGCGCGTGAGGGCTCAGCCGGCGAGCGCGGATCGGGGGATCCGGATCTCGAAGCGCTCCACGATCTGCGCGTCGCGCCGAACCGCCTTCTCGGAGGAGTAGAGCAGCTTCTCCCCGTCCGCGGCGTAGACGCGCAGGTAGAGATCGGGAAGCGTCTCCGCGTGGTCGCGGAACTGGGACTCCGTGTAGCGGATCTCGAAGCTCCCGGCCGCGTCGGTGAGCGTGTCGCCGACGTCGTCGTCGAAGACCCAGTCCTTGTCGTAGGCACGGACGCGAAGTCCTTCGATGGGTTCGCCGGATTCCGCTTCGACCACGGTGCCGATGACGCGCATGCAGGGTCCTGTATGGCCGACCGCGGAGGGAAGCAAGCCTCTCGACCGGGCCGAGGCGTGGTCAGCCGCGCTTCGGCTTCGCGTCCGGCTCCGTCGTCCTGCCGGATGTCGAGGTTCGTCTTCGGGTACGTGACCCCGTCGTCGACGCGCGGGAACTTCGGATAGTTGCGCAGGTCGACGCGAAGCGAGAGGACGAAGTCGTCGGCGACGACCTCCTCGGCGAGATGGGCTCCCGGCTTCCGGATCGCGAGGAACTCGTCGAACTTGCCGTCGTCCTGCTGCGCCACGGTGTCCTCCTTCGAGGCGGATCGGCCGGGCCGCCGTCTCCAGCCTCCAGCGCGCCTTCTTCGACTGGTAGCCGATCGACTAGCCTGCATTTCTCACCAGATCCCTACTGCGGCGGCCGATAGCACCGAATCTTCGCGAGCTTCTCCCTCCGGGCTCCTCGACGTACTGTTCAAGTACGCCTGCGTCGCCCTCCGGTCCGAGGCTC
>VGTG01000006.1 GCA_016874795.1 Deltaproteobacteria bacterium
CACGATCACGATCACGCCGCGCACGATCACGATCACGCCACGCACGATCACGATCACGCCACGCACGCGCACGATCACGCCGCGCACGACCACGATCGCGAGCACGCCGCTCACGATCACGCGCACGGCGGCCGCGCCTACCGCGAGATCCGCACCCTTCTCGCGAGCGCCCGCCTCCGGCCTCGCGTCCGCGAGCGCGCCGAGCGGATCTTCCAGGCCCTCGCCACCGCCGAGGCCCGCGTCCACGCCTGCGAGGTCGACGACGTGCACTTCCACGAGGTGGGAGCGCTCGACGCCATCGTCGACGTCATCGGCACCGCGATCGCTCTCGAGCACTTCGCCGTCGAGAGGATCTACGTCTCGCCCCTCCCGCTCGGCAGCGGGATCACGCGCTCGCTGCATGGTCGCATCCCCGTCCCGGCGCCGGCGACCCTCGAGCTGCTGCGCGGCTTTCCGACGCGCCCCGAGGACGGCGACGTCGAGCTCGTAACGCCGACCGGAGCGGCGATCCTCGCAGCTCTCGCGACGCCGGGCCCGGCGCCTGCCCTCGTCCCGCTCGCGATCGGCTACGGAGCGGGCGATCGCGAGCTCGCGGACCGTCCGAACCTCCTCCGCGTCGTCCTGGCCGAGCCCGCACCGGCCGAGGCGGTGGCGCGGCCGTCGGCCGTCGCGCAGGTCGCATCGCCCGCGCTCGAGCAGGACGAGATGGTCGTGATCGAGGCGAACATCGACGACATGAACCCCGAGCTCTTCGAGGCGGCGATCGAGGCTCTCTTCGCCGCGGGCGCGCGCGACGTCTCGCTGTCGCCGATCACGATGAAGCGGGGAAGGCCCGGCACCCTCCTCCGGCTGATCGGCGATCCCGCCGACGCCGAGCGGCTCTCGGAAGCCGTCCTCAGGGAGACGACCACGATCGGCGTGCGACAGCACACCGTGACGCGCCGGAAGCTGCCGCGGGAACGACGCTCCGTCGCGACCCGCTTCGGGTCGATCGACGTGAAGGAGGTCGCCCTACCCGACGGCACTCGCCGCATCACTCCCGAGTATGCCCAGTGCCAGCGGGCGGCCAAGGAGCACGGCGTTCCGGTCGGCGCGGTGTACGAGGAAACCCTCCGCAAGGCGTGGGGCGCCCCGGCCTGAGACGAATTCGGCCTTCTCGCAAATACCTGTTTTGCTGCAGCCTGGCGGCCGTGGTACCTCCGGAGGGACGATGAACCGGCGGGTCATTACGGTTGCCGTGCTCGCGGTGGTTGTGGTGGCATGCGGCCCGCCGCGCGGGACCGTCCGCACGCGCGCTCCCGCTCCCGCCGTCGCGAGCGCCCCCGAGCTTCAGCTCTCGCCGCAGGCGCGCGCGATGGGCCCGTTCCTTCGCGGCGAGGTCGCGTTCCAGGAAGGCGACTTCGATGCGGCGCTCGAAGCCTACGAGCGCGCCGCGAAGCTCGATCCGAACGAGCCGCGGCTGCGCGCGCGGCTCGCTCACCTCCACCTCCGGCAGGGCGACCTCGAGCGCGCCCGCGAGGAGGCGGCCTTCGCCGTCTCGCGCCGTCCCGACGACGTCGAGACGCGCATGATCCTCGCCGGGACGCTGATGGGTCTCGGTCAGGAGAAGGAAGCCGGCAGCCAGTACGAGGAAGTCGTCGAGCTCGATCCGGCGGACGACGAGGCGTATCTCTACCTCGCTTCCGTGCAGATGAAGCAGGGCCAGTCCGACAAGGCGCGCGTCATCCTCGAAAAGCTGCTCGCCGAGAACTCGAACTCGGTGATGGGCTACTACTACCTCGGCCGCCTGCACACGAAGGCCGGCCGGCTCGACGACGCTCGCGAGCAGTTCAAGCAGGCGCTCCGCCGGAACTCTCGATCGGCTCTGATCCTCGGCGATCTCGCGCTCGTGGAGGAGATGCGCGGAGATCCGCGCTCCGCGAGCACGCTGTATCGGCGCATCCTCGCCGTCGATCCCGACAACGAGCTCGCACACCGCAGGATCGCCGCCCTCGCGAGCGAAGTGGACCAGCGCGAAGCCGCCGTGAAGGAGTTTCGCCGCACGGAGCAGATCGAGGCGGACCCGACCGAGACGCGCCTGAAGATCGGGCTGATCCATCTCGAGAAGGGCGACTACGAGCGCGCCGCGACGGAGCTCAATCTCGTACGCGCGACCGAGTCGAAGGATACCGGCGATCCCGTCTCCTACTACCTCGGCATCGTGTACTCGGAGACGGGCGAGCTCGCCCGCGCGCGCGAGATGCTCGAGGAAGTCCCGCCGGAATCGGCGCTCTATCCCGAGGCGCAGCTCCAGCTCGCGTTCCTCGCGCAACGCGACGAGGACCTCGGCGCCGCCGTGGAGCACGCGAATGCGGCCCTCGCGAAGCGTCCCGACTCGACCGGGATCATCGAGTTCCTGATCGCCGTCGAGCGCGATCGCGAGCGCATGCCTGCCGCGGTCGAGCTCGCCGAGCGGCTCGTCGAGACCGCACCGCAGAACGACCGCTACCGCTTCATGCTCGGCGCGCTGTACGACGAGTCCGGCGATCGCCCCGCCGCTCTCGCGGAGATGCGGCGCTCGATCGAGATCAACGGGGAGAACGCCGCGGCGCTGAACTACCTCGGCTACTCGCTCGCCGAGGAGGGACGCGACCTCGACGAAGCGGAAGACCTGATCCTCCGCGCGCTCGCCGTCGACCCGAACGACGGGTTCTACATCGACAGCCTCGGCTGGGTGTACTATCAGCGCGGCGAGTACGCTCGCGCCGTCGAGCAGCTCGAGCGCGCGGTCGAGCTGACGGGCGACGATCCGACGATCAACGAGCACCTCGCGGACGCGTATCGGATGACCGGCCGCGAGCTCGAAGCGCTGCAGCTGTATCGCGAGGCGCTCGCCGGGACGGCCGACACGAATCAGAAGCGGCGCCTCGAGGGCAAGGTGCACGCCGTCGAGCAGGCGGGCGGCCGCATCGATCCCTCGCTCTGAGCCACGGCGGCAACGGCTTCGTGAGCGGTTCGAAGGTCGCCGCGCTCCTCGCGCTCGTGGCAGCCGTCGGGCTTTTCGGCTGCGCGCGCATGGCGAGGCGAGCCGCGCCCGTTCCGCCGTCGCTCGGCGCGGCGTCCGCCGACTCTCTTCTCGGCCGCATCGAGGATCGGGCCGAGGAGATCCGCTCGCTTCGCGCCGTCGCGAAGGTGCGCATCCAGTTCGAGCCGGAGCCCGGCGAGGACGAGGGCGAGAGCTTCAGCACGACGCAGGCGGTGCTCGCCGCAGCGCCGGCTTCCTTCCGGCTCGACTCGCTGTCGCCGTTCGGCGTGAGCTACGCGGCGGTCAGCGACGGCCAGTCGCTCGCGGTGCTGACGCCGGAGGAAGGAACGATCTATCGCGGCCGCGCGACTCCGCGGTCCGTCTCGAGCGCGACCGGAGTCGAAGCGAGCCCCGCCGACGTCGCCCGGCTCTTGCTCGGACAGGTTCCGATGCCGCGCGTGCAGGACCGTCTCGCCTGGGTGTCCGCTGCACCGGGCAACGCGAGCGTCGGCGGAACGCGGGAGGTCCCGCCCCAGGTTTACCTTCACGTCCCGAGCGCCGACGTCGCGGGCGAGACGATCGTCGTCGGCTTCTCGCGCCCCGCCGGCGGCAACGGCGAAGCGTTGCCGGTGGTGTTCGAGCGGATCGACGCTCAGGGCGACGTTCGCTTTCGCGCGGATTTCGCGGAGCACCGCGCCTTCGGCGAGCACGTGGTTCCAACGCGCATCGACGTGAAGGCTCCGCGGTCGGGAGCGACGCTCACGTATCGCGACGTCGAGCTCAACCCGGAGCTCGAACCGCGAAGCTTCCACCTGGCCACACCGCCGGGCATGCGCGACCTCCCGCTGGAGGCACGCGCCGATCCATGACGACGCCCCTCGACCTCCGCGCGCGGAGCGCGCGGCCGAGCCACAGCGAGCGGGGTGAGGAGGCGCAGCTCAGGCTTTGCCGCGTGGAGGAGAGGGGCAGCGCCCCTCTCGAGAGATAGCCCGCATCGACATCTCGGCGAGAGCACGTTAGTTCCTGGCCATGCCGCGAGTTCGTCTGCTGCAGACGTCGGACGTGCACCTCCGGCGCGATCGTCCGGAGCGGGAGCGAGCACTGGCGCTCGCTTTCGATCTCGCCCGGACCCGCAGCGCGGACGCGATCTTGATCGCCGGAGACCTCTTCGATCGCGGCCAGGACGCGGTCGGTCAGCGCGCCGTCGTCCGTCAGCTCGTGGAGAGCGTCGCGCCGCGCCCGGTCGTCTTCGTCCCCGGGAACCACGACGAGTCGTGCTACGGGCAGGACGCCGACTACGGCGCGAACGCGATCGTTCTCGCGGAGCGTCCCTGGTCCCGCGCGACCGTGTGCGGCCTCGAGATCGTCGGCATCCCGTACCAGCACGGCAAGACGGCGGCCGAGTGCTTGACGGGACTCGCGTGCGAGCCGCGGCACACGGTCCTCGTCTCGCACGGCACGATCATGGACCCGGTCGCGGCCTCGTTCGCGGGAGACGGGGAAGACGGCGCCTACATGCCGATCTTCCTGAGCGACCTGCTGAAGCGCTCGTGCTACGCGGCGCTAGGCCACCTCCACTCGGGGCGGAACTTGATCCACCGCGACGGCGAGCGGCTCGTCGCCTACGCGGGCTCGCCCGTCGTCACGAGCCGGCGTGAGATCGGCCATCGCGGGGTCCTCGTCGTCGATTTCGAGACGGGCGCGGGCGTGCTCGCGCACGAGCTCGTCCCGCTCGCGACGCCGTACCACGAGAAGGTCGAGGCGCGCTGCTCGCCGGGTGCGGAGCTCGAGGCGATCGAGCATCTCGCGCGCGAAGCCGTGGCGCGGAAGAAGCCGGGAGCGCGCGTCCTCGCGCGACTCGAAGGCGTCTCCCTCGTTCCGGAGAAGGAGCTGCGCGAGACCGCCGAGCGGACGCTGTCGCGCGCCTTCGCGGGAGCGGGGACCGTCCCCGTCACGGAAGCGACTCATCCCGACGATCCCGAGGCGTCGTACCCGATCCTCGAGCTCGCGACGAGCTCCTACGCTTCGCTCGCCGAGACTCCCGTCGTCACCGAGTTCGTCGAGCGGCTCGAAGCGTGCGCGCGGGCGGAAGGCATCGACGATCCGGCCATGCTGCAGACGGCGCTTCGTCTCGGCCTGGAAGCGTTCCTGGAGGCGCTCCCGTGAGCGTGCGGATCGAGCGTCTCTCGATCCGCGACTTCGGGCCTCTTCGCGATCTGGTGCTGATGCCCGGCGACATCACCGTCGTCTACGGGCAGAACGAGGCCGGCAAGACGTCGTGCATCGACGCTCTGGCGCAAGCGCTGCGCGAGCGCGTGCGCCCCGGCAACCGCAAGATGATCGAGAACCTCCGCGAGGGGCCGGGGTTCCGCGGCGAGATCGACCTCGTCCTGTCGCCCGACGACGGCGGTCCCGTCATCGAGCTGCTGCGCGAGCACCCGTCCCTCGCTCGCCTCTTCATCGTGCGCGACGCGGACGCGTCCCTCGAAGGCGGACGAAGCTGGCTCAACGCGATCCGCGGACGCTTGATCGGGATCGACCTGAACCGCGTCGCGGACCGCGTCCGTCAGTCCGCTTCGCTCACGCCGAGCGGCGTCGCGCGCGCGGCGCGAGAGGACGAGCGCCAGCGCCTGTCCGAGAGGCTGTCGCGGCTCGACGGATTTCTCGCCGATCTTCCCGCGATCGGCCGGCTGATGGAGGAGGTCCACCAGACCGAGCGGCGCCGCGAGACCGCGCGCGCACGCATCGACCGCCTGCGGACCGCGGAGCGCCACGAGCGCTACCGGCTCGCACAGCGCGCAGGCGAGACGATCGAGGCCGCTCGGCGCGACCTCGCCGAGCTCGAGCGCTACGGCGATCAGGACCTCGCGGCATGGCGCGAAGCCGTCGCGGCCGTTCGCGAGACGGCGGCGGTTGCGAAATCTGCGGAGCACGAGACGCATCGCCTTCGCGACGACCAGACGCTCGCCGCCGAGGAGCAGCGGAAGCGCGAGATCGCCGCCGACCGCGCCCGCGCGCAGCTCGCCGATTGCACGAGCCGCGACCTCGACGGCGTGGTCGAGCGCGCGCGGCTCGCACGCGCCGGAGCGCGCCTGTGGACTCTCTGGCGGACGCCGCTCGCGATCGCCGGAACGCTGCTGCTCGTCCTCGCGATCGGTCTCGCCGTCGAAGCGACCGCACGCGAAGCCGCGCTCCGCGCCGGCGTGCCGCTCGGTCTCGTCGCCGGAGCCGCCGCCGTGATCGGTCTCGCCGGTGCCGGCCTCTCGATCTTCGCGACGAGCCGGACGCGCGCCGCGAAGGCCCTCGAGGAGCGCGCGCTCGCGGCGTGCGGAACGGTGCTGACGCGCGCGACGACGCTCGACGAGTGCGTCGCGCAGCTCGCGACCGTGGTGGGAGGAGCGGAGCGCGCCGAGGCCGAGCGAGTCGCGGCCGTCGATCGGCAGCGCCAGATCGCGGAGGCGCTCGCGGCTTCGCAGCGCGCGGAGGCCGATCGCGTGCGGCGCCTCGAGGAAGCGCAGCGACTCGTTGCCGACGTCCGTGAACGGGTGCGTCTCGCGAGCATCGATCAGCTCGAGGAGAAGCTTCGCCTGCGGACGCGGTTCTCCTCGACGCTCGACGAGGCGCGGCGCACGCTGCTCGGCATCGTCGGCGGAGAGGAAGGCGGGATCCCGCTCGAGCGGCGGATCGAAGCGCTCGCCGTCCCCGATCCCGGAACGCCGCCCGACCCGCACGAGCTCGCGAGCCTCGAGCGCGAGGTCGAGAACCTCGACGAGCGCCTCCTCGTTCTGCGCAGCGAGCTCGCGGACCGGCGCGAGCGTCCGCTCGCGAACGTCGGGCTACCGGATCTCGGCGCCGCCGAGGCCGAGCGCGAGCGTCTTTGCGAGGGCATCCGGACGATCGATCGGGAGACGCGCGCGGGCCAGCTCTGCGTCCAGGCGCTCCGCGAGCTCGCGCAGGACATCGACCGACCGCTGCGCGAAGCGCTCGGCCCCGGACCGGGCGCGGCCGGGTCGTACTTGACGCGTCTCACCAGCGGTCGCTACCACGCGGTCGTCCTCGACGGCGAGGGCAAGCTCGCAGTCGAGCGCGACGACGGGACGCGCTTCGGCGCCGACGCGCTGAGCCGCGGCGCCCGCGATCAGCTCGCTCTCGCCGTGCGCGTCGCCCTCGTACGCCGCCTGCTCGGCGAGCCGGGCTTCCTCGCGCTCGACGACGCCTTCCTGAGCTCCGATCCGGGGCGACGCGAGGCACTCGCCAACGCGTTCACGGATCTCGCCGAGGAAGGCTGGCAGATCCTCTACTTCACGTTCGACCCGGCGCTTCGCGACCGGCTCGCGAACCGCGGCGCGCGCGTGATCGAGCTTCCGGCGCCGCAGCGGAAGGCCGACGCCGCCTGATCTCACCTCGACGAGGTCACGGTCGCTCTCGTCGGCGGATCGCGAAGCAGTTCGGCCTCGACGAGAAGGCGCTCTTCTCGACGTCGGTGCGCCGCAAGCGCAGAATCGGGTCAGGGCTCGTGAACGCGCTCGGGAAACGACTTGTCCCCGCGCGTGAGGCGCCCCGCCGGTAGCGACTCGAGCGGACCGCCGGTCCGCCACATCCAGCACGTCGACTGCGCGCGCCCCGCTCCGGGAGAGGGACGCTCGCCCGAGTGCGGGAGGTGCACGAACGCCTGCGTCGCGACGGCGCTCAGCGCGAGCGCGAGGTCGAGGATCTCGTCCGTCCCCGCAAGCGAGCCGAGCCGTTCCAGCGCTGCACGCGCGAAGCCGGCGAAGAGCGGCACGTCCGTCAGAGCCGCGGCCGACTCCGCGTGCGGCTCGAGGTCCGGCACGGCGCATGCGACGACGTCGCGGAGCTTCATCTCGTCGTTCGTCGCTGTGAACGCGAGACGGGCCCGGCGAAGATCGCCCGGCGCGCGCCGCTCCCAGAGAAGAGCGTGGAAGCGCACCTTCCGCTCCCCCGCGGACGAAGCCGAGATCTCGACGACGCGGCTCCGCGGCTCCGATCGGGGCTCCGGCTCCTCGACTGCCGAGAGGATCACCGGGACCGCCGCGAGGACGAGGCTCGTCAGGTGATAGCAGCCGCGCTCGCGTCCGATCGCGCTCCGGATCGAGGCGACGAGCTTCTCGTCGATCGGCGCACCGACGAGGTCCGCGAAGTTCGGCAGGATGTCGCGACACGTCTCGCCTCGCGTGATCGGCGAGGGATGGAACGCCGGCAGCGCCATCGCGCCCTCGGCCGCGGCGACGCGCCGCGCGGCCACGTCGACCGAGAGCCGCGCGCTCATGTCGTGGATCGGTCCCGGTCCGATCGCCTGCGCTCCGGCGACCGTGAAGCCGTGCAGGCGGCGGTCGACGATGCGCGCGCGGAGCTCGCGCCGGCCGCCCTCCTCGGCGCCGAGGTCGATCTCGAGGGAGCGGCGGTGGATCGGCTCTCCGGCGGGAACCAGATCGGCGGAATCGGCGGAATCGGACATCGCTTCCGCGCCGGCGGTGCGCCTACGCGCTCGCCCTCTGGAGGGCCGGCCGCTCCAGCAGTCGTCCGAGGTACGCTTCGACGTTCGGGAAGCGCGCGTCGAGGATTCCGGTCATCTTCGCGCCGTTGACGGTGTAGCCCATCATCACGTCGGCCGCGGAGAACTCGTCGCCGAGGAGGTACTTGCGGTTCTTCAGGTGGTCGTCGAGGAGCTGCAGCCACTTCGCGATCGTGCCCTTCGCCTCCTCGACGACGGCGGGAATGCGCTGCGGCTCGGGCTTGATGAACGCGTTCTGGAAGAACGCGCCGACCGGCGGCATCGCCGTCGCCTCGGAGAAGTGCACCCACTGGAGGAACTCGCCGCGCTTGGGCGATCCCGGCGGCGGAGCGAGCTTGCCGAACTTCTCGCACAGGAGCTCGACCATCGCGCCCGACTCCCAGAGCGTCGTGCCGTCGACCTCGAGCGTCGGAACCTTTCCGAGCGGATGCTTCGCGAGGTAGTCGGCCTTCTGCAGGTCGCCGCCCATGAAATCGAGAGCGACGATCTCGTAATCGGCGCCGAGCTCCTCGAGGAGCCAGCGGACGCGCAGCGAGCGCGTGAGCGGAGCGTGATAGAGCCGGATCGACATCGTTCGTTCCTCCTTCGGGGAGGGAAGCGAACGGAGAAGCGCCGGTCAACGTCGCTCGGTGTACCCGCGCTCACTCCGCCGGCGCGACGAGGAAGAGGGGCGAGCCGTACTCGACCGGGGAGCCGTTCTCGGCCGGGATCGCGACGATGCGGCCGGCGACCTCGGCGACGATCTCGTTCATCATCTTCATCGCCTCGATGATGCAGAGCACCTGGCCGATCTCGACGACGTCGCCCTCGCTCACGAACGGCGCCGCGCCCGGAGTCGCGGAGCGGTAGAACGTGCCGACGATCGGTGAGGTCACCGTGACCGTCGGCGCACCGCCCGAAGGCAAGGCGCCGCCCGCTTCGAAGCCGGCACCGTCCTCGAGCGTGCCGCGCCTCGACGGCGCGCCTCCTTCCGCGGCGCGGCCGCGGACGAGCCTCACCTTGCCCGCTTCGTCCTCGATCTCGAGCTCGACGAGGCCCTTCTCCTCCATCAGCTCGGCGAGCCGTCTCAGGCGCTCGAGATCCACCTCGGTCGCCCGGCCTACCGCCGCGTTCCTATCGCCAGCTCCACGGCCGCGCGCAGGCCGAGTCGGTAGCTCTCCGCGCCGAAGCCCGAGATCTGCCCCGCCGCGATCGGCGCGATCAACGAGCGGTGCCGGAACTCCTCGCGCGCGTACAGGTTCGAGAGATGGACCTCGACGACCGGGCCATCCGCGGCGGCGAGCGCGTCGCGAAGCGACACGCTCGTGTGCGTGAGCCCACCCGCGTTCACGACGTACGCCGCGGCAGAGCCGCGCGCCGCCTGGATGCGGTCGATCAGCGCGCCCTCGTGATTCGACTGAAAGCTCTCGACCTCGACACCGAGCTCGGTTGCGAGCGCCACGAGGCTCTCGTCGATCTCCGCGAGCGTCGTCCGTCCGTAGATCCGCGGCTCGCGCACCCCGAGGAAGTTCAGATTCGGCCCGTGCAGGACGAGCACGCGGAGCGGCCCTCGCGCCGCGCGCCGCGCGCTCGCTCCGCGCCCCTTGGCAGCGGCTCGCGTCGTACGCTTCTTCTTCATCGCTCCTCCGCCCGAGTCTGCCGGTCGCTAGCCCGCTTCGGACGAAACGTCAATCGAATCTCGCGCCGCTCGCCGACGCCACGAACCACGCAACTTTCTTGCCCCAGTGGGAGCGATGTTCTAGCCTCGCTGCATGTCCCGATTGCGCCTCGTTCTCGTCGTCAAGGGCACGTTCACGCTCGTGGTGCTCGCGCTGCCGCTCCTCTTCATGCCGCTCGAGGGCATCCAGCTGATCGGCTTCCCGGAGTACGACGAGCCGGCGTCGTTCTTCATTCGCTTGCTCGGCGCGACGCTCGTGCCTCTCGCGACGTTCCAGCTCTGGACGGCGATCGACGTGGGACACCGAAAGGGCGGCATCTTCGCGACGCTCGTGGAGTGCGTGATGACGCTGCTCGTCCTCTGGCACTTCGTCTGGTACGGCGGCATGGCCACCTGGCCGATCCGCGGCAAGCTCGTCGCGATCGGCTTCGGGATGCTGCAGGCGGGCTTCGCCGCGGCCATCCTCGTCACGGGCTGGGAAGCGCTCCTCGGGCGCGGCGAATCGCGCTCGCCAGACGCCGCCTGATCTCCGCCCGCGCGGAACGACGCGGAACGGCGCTGGGCGAAGCAGGCGCCGCCTGCAGAACGAATCTGCAGACGGCGCCACTCCGGTCTACGGGACGACGACCGTGATCGAGCGCGTGTTCGGCGTCCCCGCGTTGTCGGTGATCAGGATCTGGCCGTTCGTCGGAATGCCCGGGGCGTTGTACGTGAACGTCCCCGGCGCCGGCAGCGGGCTGCCGCCGATGACGCCGATGAGCCCGCCCGTGAGCATGATCGTGTACGGCGGAACGCCGCCGCCGGTGATCGTGATCGGCTGCGAGCCGTTCAGCGGAACGTTGATCGGGCCCGGCTCGTCGACCTGGATGGCGGAGCCGGCCGTGTTCGTCACCATCGCACTGTCGACCTGGCCGTTCGAGTCGCTGACGACGATCGTGAAGGAGCCCGGCGCGGTCGCCGTGTAGTTGAAGGCCCCGCCCGAGTCCGGAACGGTCGTCGGCGTCGCCGTGCCGCCGCTCGGGACGACGGTGTACGGAGGCACGCCGCCGCTGATCACGAACGCCTGCGACTGCCCGACGTTCAGGTTCGCCGCGGCCGGCAGGATCGAGGGTGGACCCGGCGTCGGCGTGGGATTCGGCGGAGGCGCCGGCGTCGGCGTCGGCGCGGCCGGCGGGGCCGGCAGCCGGAACGCCGTGTTCGTCGTGATGTTCGTCCCCGCGACGGTCGCACGGACGCTCGCGAGCTGACCCGCGAGATCCGCGTCGAAGGTGAAGCACGTCGTCGCGGTGCCGGGCTGCGGCGAGATCGTCAGCAGCGTCCCCTGATCCCGGCACTCGGCGCGATACTGGGAAACGTCGCACGGAGCCGCCGAGTTGGTGAAGCTCGGGCTCACGACCTCCGCGCGCGCGACCGGCGTGGCCGGGCCCCAGTTCACCTGGACTCCCGTCGCGACGGGGTTGTTGTTCTCGTCGCTGACGAGCGCCGTGATGATTGCCGTCAGCGTTCCGTCCTGGTTCAGCTGGCAAGCATCCTGCCGCAGCACCGCCGCGGAGATGTGATCCGGATCGCCGGCGGGCCCCGTGGTCTGCGAGGTGATGCCGACCTGTCCGTCGCCGCTGATGCCGTTATCGGTCTCCGCCGTGATGATGATGAACTGCGGCGGCGTTCCCGCGGGAACGGTCAGCGTCGTCGAGACCTGTCCGTTGGAGTCGCTGATCCCGGTCAGGATCGAGAGCGACGGGATCTCCGGCGTCGGCGTGCCGACCTGTCCCGGCAGCGTCCACACGACCGGCACTCCCGCGATCGGGTTGAAGTTCTGATCGAGGACCGTCGCGGTGATCAGCGACGTGCCGCCGTCCGGTCCGTTCAGCGTCGGCGGCGAAGCGCCCACGAGCACGCGGGCCGCTTCGAGCGATGCCGTGGGCACCGGCGTCGGACCGCCGCCGCCCGTCGGGCTCGGCAGCGGATCGATGTTGACGGTCGCCGTCACGACCTGGCCGCTCTGGTCGTTGCAGAGGATGTTGAAGGTCGCCGAGAGCGGAACCTCGCTCGCCGTGAAGGTGAACGTGCCACCGCGCTCGTTGACGACCATCGGCGAGATCGTCCCGCCGCTCGCCGAGCAGGTGTACGGCGGAACGCCGCCGGAGAGCGCGAAGACCTGGCTCGCCCCGACGAGGAGAGTCGCCGTCGTCGGCGTGATCTCGAGCTCGGTGAACTCGACCGTGACCGAGGCCGTCGCGGAGTGGCCTTCGGAGTCGAGGATCGTGAAGGTGTGCGTACCCGCGACCTTGCCGCTCAGCGTGTAGAGGATCGTCGCCGGGAAGGTGCCGTCGAAGAGCTGCTCGGCCGTGCCGACGCCGCTGTCGGGGTTCTGCAGCACGTACGGCTCGTCGACGCTGCCCGGATCCTGGTCCGTGAAGGGCACGCCGCCGAGGATCGCGAACTCGAGAGTCGTCCCGGGCGAAGGATCGGTGACCATGATCTCGCTCGGGATGACGACGACGATGTCGTCTTCCGTCGGGACGAAGCCGACGTCGAAGACTTGCACGAACATCAGCGCCGACAATCCCATGTTCCGGGCCGTCTGCGCCGTGATCGCCATGCGGCCGGGCGTCGACGGAGCTTGAAGCGTCGTCACCGCGACGCCGTTCCCGTCGGTGAAGGCGATGCCCGCCGGGAAGCCGAGCTGGCGGAAGATGTCGAACGCGAAATCGTCGGGCAGCGGCGGGATGAAGTTCGCGTCGGGGAACTGCGCCTGGAAAAGGATCGGGATGCCGGCGAGCGGACGGCCCGCAGGATCGAGGGCCTGCGCGAAAACGTCGATCCGATCCGCACGGTTCGCGTCGATGCTCTCGCGCGAAACGCCGATGATCATCGACCCCGCGTTGCTCGTCGTGCCGACGGGGTTGAGCACGAACTGCTGCGTCGGCGGCGTCGGCGACGAGTTGGTGCTGTTCGTCCCACCGCCGCAGCTCCAAAGACCGAAGGCACCGCTCAGCATCGCGAGCGCCACCACCCCACTCCACCCCACATGCCTCTTCATGGACTTCCTCCCCGGCCTCTCCACCGCTCAGCTTCCCGCGGTCTTCCGGGTCACAGGATCGTCAACGTGTAGCCGACCGTGTTCGAAGCGTAGCGAATGCCGGTGTCGGACTGGCTGTTGGCGTAGATGTAGACGTTCATCGTGAACGGCCTCGCGGGAAGTCGGTTCACGTTCTGGTTCAAGAACTCGACCATCGTGCGCGGTACGATCTGGCCGACCATCGGAATGTAGACGAGGTTCACCTGCCCGCTCGGCGCCTCGAGATCGGACGTCGGCGGCAGGATCGTCTGTCCGGTTCGCATCGAGTGGTCGTCGATCGGGATTCCCGCGCCCGGGATCTCGTACTCGAGCACGATCTCCGTCACGTTGATCGACTGCGTCGACAGGTTGTTCTGCAGCGCCAGGTAGCCGCCGCAGGGATCGGCGAACGCGTCGTTCCGATCCGGGAAGTCCTCGATCGTCGTGATGTCGATCGTGTACGACGTGTCGACGATCGCGCTCTCCACCGTCGGCTCCGTGCAGCGGATCTCCGCCTCGTCGATCGACTCGAGGCCGCGGAACATGCCCGTCGCGCGGAAGACGATGCCCTGATCGTTGCTCCCGTCCGGACCGCCCGACCCACAACCGAGCCCGAGCGCGCCGATCACGGCCGCACCGAGCAACCCACTCCACGTCCACCCACGCATCGAAACCCCTCCCCACCGCGGCGCCACGCGCCGGAGGCCACTAATCGCTGCGAAGCGCTTCTTCGATCTCCGTCGTCGAGAGCAGCTCGAAGCGTGTCCGGCCGAGCTCCTCGACTTCCACGAACTTCACGCGGCTCTCGTCTCGCTTCTTGTCCGTCTCGACGGCGCGCGCGAGCTCGCCCGAGTCGAGCTCGGCCGGAATGCCGACCGGAAGCCCGAACCGCTCGAGGAGCCGCGCCACGCGCTTCTCCGACTCGGGCGCGAACCCCGACCGCAGCCGGGAGACGCGCGAGGCGAAGACCATCCCGATCGAGACGGCCTCGCCGTGCAGAAAGCGCCGATACTCCGTGACCGCCTCGATCGCGTGGCCGAGCGTGTGACCGAAGTTGAGGATCGCGCGACGGTCGCTTTCCTTCTCGTCCTCCATCACGACCTGCGCTTTCAAAGCGGCGCAGCGGTGCACGACGTCGGCGAGGACCGTCCGGTCGTGCGCGTTCAGGGCGTCGGCGTTCTTCTCGAGGAGCGCGAACAGGTCCGGCGAGAGGATCACCGCGTACTTCACGACCTCGGCCATGCCGGCGCGGAGCTCGCGCGGCGGCAGCGAGGCGAGCGTCTCGACGTCCGCGAGGACGAAGCGCGGCTGGTGGAACGCGCCGACGAGGTTCTTTCCCGACTTCAGGTTGACGCCGGTCTTCCCGCCGATCGACGAGTCGACCTGCGCGAGGAGCGTCGTCGGGACCTGCACGACGTCGATGCCGCGCAGGAACGTCGCGGCCGCGAAGCCCGTCAGATCGCCGATCACGCCGCCGCCGACGGCGACGAGCGCCGACTTCCGCTCGATGCGCGCGGCGGCGAGCGCCTCGTGCACGCGCTCGAGCTGGGTCAGGCTCTTGTGCTCCTCGCCCGAAGGGACGACGACGCGCGTGTGCGAAAAGCCCGCGCTCGTGAGCGAGGACCGCACCTTCTCGCCGTAGAGGCCGTCGACGATCGGATCCGTGATGACCGCGATCTTCCGGCTCTTGAGGAGCGGCGCGAGGTGCTCCCCGAGCTTCCCGAGCGAGCCGGCGCCGACGCGGATCTCGTACGAGCGATCGGCGAGCGACACGACGATCGGGTCGAGCTCGCTCACGCGGAGGCTCCTCCCGCGCCGCGTCCCGCCGCGGTCCGCGCGCTCTCGATCTCGATCTCGATCCGCTCGACGACCTGGTCCGGCGAGAGATCGGACGTGTCGATCTTCCGCGCGATCCGCTGATAGGCGGGCGCACGCTGCGCGAGCAGGTCCCGGATGCGCGCGATCAAGTCCGGATGGCCGCGCAGCAGAGGACGCGTCTCGACGGAGTCGCCGACGCGCTTGGCGATCGCGTCCGGGCGCGCGACCAGGCAGAGGAGGAGCCCCGCCTTCTCGAAGGCGACGCGATTGTCGTCGTCGAGCACGGTCCCGCCCCCCGCGGCGATCACGGCGTCGCTTCCGCGGCACACCTCGCGGACGGCCTCCTTCTCGAGCGCGCGGAAGCGCACCTCGCCGTCCCGCGCGAAGATCTCGGCTACGGACATGCCGGCGCGCTCCTCGATCCAGGCATCGAGATCGATGAACGGGAGCCCACGGCGCGCCGCAAGGCGGCGCCCGACGGCGCTCTTTCCCGTTCCCATGAAGCCGGCCAGCACGATCCGCATCGCTCCTTCATCATCCGGGGATCGAGGTCATTGGGGAAGGCGGCTGCTGCGAGGGCTCGGTCGGCGGGGTGAGAACCTCGTAGGCGCTCTTGTCCCGCTCCTTCCACAGATCCGCGGCGCTCGGCAGCCGGGTCGGCTCGACCGTCCGCCAGATCACCCGCGGAGTGATGAACACGAGGAGCTCCTGTCGACGGTCCTCCACCGACTGGTTCTTGAAGAGCCAGCCGAAGACGGGGACCGTCCGGAACCAGGGGACTCCGGCCTCCGAGGTGTTCGCCTGCTGCCGGTACACGCCGCCGATGACCACCGTCTCGCCGTCGCGGACGAGGACCTGCGAGGTCGCTTGGCGGCTGATCTCGTTCGGGATCTCGTCGGTCTCGGCGGTGCTGGGCACGCTCGACTTCACGAACATCTGCAGCAGGATGTAGCCGTCGTTGGACACCTGCGGCGTGACCCGCAGGATGATGCCGGTGTCGATCGCCTGCGTCGCCACGGTGTTCGCGCCGGCGACGCCGCCCGCACCCGTGTTGATGACCGTGCCGGTCGACGGGAGGCGGACGCGCAGGATCTCGAGGCTCTGGATCTGCGCCTCGGCGTTGTTCAGCGTGATGACCTTCGGGCGCGAGATGACCTTGCCCTTGCCGGCGTTCTCGATCGCCGTGATCTGGGCGTCGATCTGCGTGCTGCCGTCGAGCGAGCCGAGGAGGAGACCGAGCGTGCTGCCGGCGCCCGCCGTCACGCCCTTCGCCGGGAAATCGACGAGGATCGGGGCGCCCGTGGCTTCTTCGCCGCCCTCGCCGTCCACGACGTCGCGCGGACCGCCGCCGCCGATGCCGATCCGGCCCGGGAAGTTCTTGCCGGTCGGATTCCCCGTCTCGGGGCTCGCTATGTAGCTCGCGCCCCAGCGCACGCCGAGGTCGCGGGCCATGTCGGTGTCGGCTTCGAAGATGAGGCCCTGGATCGCGACCTGCGGGGTCTGCACGTCGAGGCGCCGCACGAGCTCGCGCGCATTGAAGATGCCGTCGGAGATGTCGCGCACGATCAGAGTGTTCGTCGCGTCGTTGACCATGACCGTGCCGCGGCTCGAGAGAAGCCCGATCCGCTGTCCGGCGTCCTCACCGGCGACCGCCTCGACCGCATTCACGTTCGCGTTCGAAGTGGTCGATCCACCGTTCAAGAGGAGAGCGAGGTCGCGAGCTTTGACGTAGTTGATCTTGAGATAGGCCGTCTGGAGGGGCTCGAGCTGCTGGCCCGCCTGGCGGGCGGCGAGACGCGCGCGGCGCTCTTCCTCGAGCCGCTTCGAGGTCGAGATCGTGATGACGTCGTCGTACTCGACCATCTCGAGACCGGTCGACTTCAAGAGGATGTCGAGCGCCTGGTCCCAGGGAACGTCGTAGAGGACGATCGTGACGCGGCCGGTGACGTCGTCCGTCGCGACGATGTTTCGGTGCGCGACGTCCGCGATGATGCGGAGCACGTTCAGGATGTCCGCGTCCTTGAACTCGAGCGAGATCCGGCGGCCGTTGTAGGTCTTCCGCGTCGGCGAATCGACGAGGTCCGGGAGGCGCTCCTCCGGTCCTGCGTGCGCGACCGGCGCCGCTCCGACCTGCACACCCGGCGGGATCGCCGGATCTGTCATCGGATCGGGCTCCGCACGCGCCGGAGGCGGAGGCAGAGGCTTCCTCGCGGCCGCCTGCTCGATCGGCGGAAGCGAATCCGCTTGCAAAGCCGCATCCAGCCCGGCCGTCGAGCCTTCGAGCGCGAGCGCCGCATGCGCGTGCGCTCCCGGCGGGACGTCGTAGGATTGCCACACCTGGCTCACCGTCGCGCCGCTCGGATTCTCTCCGAGGCCGACGACGACCGCGCTTTCCTTCACCGAGACGTCGCAGGTGCCGGCCATCGCGGCCGACGCCTCGACGACGAGGCGAAGTCGATCCGGGTACTGTCCGACGCGCACCCGCGGCGCCAGGGGATCAGCCGTCTTGACGGTGCTCGGTCCGAAGTTCTTGGCGGTCGCACCGTTCACGTCGACCACGCAGCGCGTCGGCGCCTTCAGCTCCTGGGACGTCCACTTGTCCGGCGAGCGCGACAGCTGCACGACCATGCGCGTGCCGTCCATGTCGCCGGTGCGCGACACCTCGAGCACGCGTAGCGTCGCCTCTTCGGTGAAGCTCCCCGCGTCGAGAGCGTCGGCGACGTCGCCGGTCGCTTCGTCGGCTGCGCCCGCGCCGGCCGGCCCGTCGGTCTGGCCTTCGGCCTCGACCACTCCGTCGCCGCTGATGTGCGTCTCGTAGTCGCGGCCGACGATCTCCGGCTTGGGCCGCTGCCCCGCGCAGCTCAGAAGCAAGACGGCCAGGGACAGCCACAGCCCCGGACCGACACACGTCACTGAAGCGGCTCTTCTTCGTCGTCGGCGGGCAGCTCGAGTACGTGCTCGGTGCGGTGCTTCTCGCCAATCACGTCCGTTTGCCATTCCTCCACCACCACCTCCCGCGGTCGGATCTCCGTCACGACTCCACCGTTCGGCCCCACGGGCGTTCCGGGCGTCAGGATGAACCCGAGCCCAGCGCTGTCCTCGACCATCGCGCGCGGCGGCGCAAGCTGGAGCACCACGCCGACCAGCTTCAGCTGGCCGATCTCGTAGCGCTCGAGCGGCGTCAGCGGCTCGCGCTGCTCGGGACCTCCATCCCGTAGGAGCGACAGGGGGCGGAAAGGATCCCGCTTCCCCGCCGGGTCGTACGCGTATCCGTCGCGTCCCTCCCCCGCGTCCGACGACGGCCCCTCGACCGCCGCCAGGGCGACCTCGACCCCCAGCAGAAGCACCATAAATGCCAGGGAAATCGCGGCGCGCCTCACCTCTTGTCTCCCTTGATCTTCTTTTGCTCGATCAAGCGCTCGCGCTCGTTGTCCGATAGAAAGCGAAAGGTCGTCACCGTCGAGTTGGCCTCCAGGAAGAGATCATCGTCGACGACCTTAGGATCCCTTAGCGTGATGTTCGAGACGTTGACGATCCGGTCGAGCCTTCCCACCTCGTCGAAGAAGGACGCGACCTGGTGGTAGGTGCCGCGCACCTGCATGTCGACGGGGACCTCGGCGTAGAACTCCTGGTACCCCTCCGGCTTCTGGCGGAAGATCAGGATGTCGAGGCCCGAGTCCCGGCCGAGGTTCGAGATCGAGCTCAGGAGATCGGGGATCTCCTGCTGATCGGGCAGGCGGGTGATCGCGAGCTTCAGCTGGCGATCGAGCTCGGCCACCTCCTGCTCCCGGTCCTGCATGCGTGCGGTCTCGAGCGTCTTCCGATCCCGCTCCTCCAGCATCTCGCTGATGCGCGCACGGAGCTGCTCGGTGCGGGTCATGCGCGGTCCGAGGAGGAAGAAGTAGTAGCCGAGCAGCAGCAGGACCGGGACCGCGATCGCGACCACCAGCTTCCGGCTCGGCTCGAGGTTCTGAAAGTACTCGAAGGCGGCGTTCACGACTCCTCCTTCGCCTTCCCCGCGTCGGTCGCCGCGGTCTCGTCCTTCTTCTCCTCCGGGCCCGGTGCGGGCGGCGGAGTCCGTCCAGCGTAGAGCACCCTGCTGCGGATCGAGAACTCCTTGTACTTGGCCTTTCCTTCTTCGACCTGCTTCGTCTCGACGAGCTCGACGTTGTCGAAGTAGGGCGAGGTCTCGAGGTTGCGCATGAAGAGCGCGACGGTCTGATTGTCGAGTCCCCGGCCGCTCAGGACCGCAGCCCCGCCGGCCTCGCGCATCTCGGTGAGCCAGAGCTTCTCCGGCGTCGCGATGCCGAGATCGTCGAGGACGTGCACCGGCCCGCGACGCTGCCGCTCGAGGACGGAGATCGTCTTGAGCTTCGCTTCGAGCTCGTCGCGCTTCCGCTCGAGGATCACCGTCTGCTGGTACTTCTTCGTGAGCTCGGCGAGCTGCTCCTGGTAGACGTCGGCTTCGGCCTGGACCTCGTCGGCCTCGCCTCGCGTGACGATCTCGGCGAGGAGGATCACGGCGGCGAGCGTGGAAACGATGACGACGCCGATCTGCTTGTCGCGACGCTTCGCGGCCAGCCGCCGCGCTTCGTCGCGCGGCACCAGATTGATGCGAATCATGCGTCCCCCGGACGGCGCGTTCCGAGACCGACGGCCACGCCGAGCGACGGGCCCATCTCCTCGAGCGCCACGGCATCGAGGTGGCGGCCCACCTGGACGCGAGCAAAGGGGTTCGCCATCTCGACCGGGGTCTCGAGCCGCGCTCCCAGACGGTCGATGAGACCCGGAATGCGCGCTCCGCCGCCCGTGACGAAGACGGCCTGCAGCGGATCGTCGCTCGCCGTCCGGCAAAGGAAGCGAAGCGACTGGTTGATCGCGTCGGCGAGCTCGTCGACGCCTCTCTCGACGATCGCCTTCACCTTCGGATCGAGCTCGGCGCCGAGCGACTCGCCCGCCTGGGCGCGCTCGGCGTCGTCATAGGAAAGCCCGAGGCTCGAAACGAGAGTGTCCGTGATCTCGTGCCCGCCGGCCTGGACGTCGCCCGTCGTGGTGGAGACGCCTCCCTTGACGATGTTGATCGACGAGTAGCGCGAGCCGACGTTGACCAGACCGACGACGTCGTCGGGCCCGCTCTCGTAGTTCAGCTCGTACATGTTCTCGAGCGCGAAGTAGTCGACGTCGACGATCGTCGGCTCGAGACCCGCGTCGCTGATCGCCATCGTGAAGCCGGCGAGGATGTCCTTCCGCACTGCGACGAGCAGGACCTCGACCTCCGTCTCCTCATGACGGATGACCTGATAGTCGAGGCTGACGTTGTCGATGCTCTCGGGGATGAAGTTTGCCGCCTCGATCATCAACAGCGTCTCGAGGTCCTCGTCGGGACGGACCTGCAGACGCGCTTTTTTGATGATGACGGACGGACCCGGCACGGCCGTGACGACCTGGCGCGCGCTGACGCCGAGACCCTCGACGAGCCTGCGGATCACCTCCGAGACGGCGACGACGTCCTGGACCGTGTTGTTCTGCAGCGCTCCTTCGGGAACGGGAGCAAGTCCCGCGCGCAGGATCTCCGGACTGCCGCCGGGCCCCCGCACCTCGAGCAGCTTGATGGAGCTGGAGCCGACGTCAAGAGCAATATAACTTCCGGAGCCCCGACCCGTCAGCTTCGACCAGGTGCCGCCCAGGCCACCGAGCCGCCCCGATTTCCTTCTTCCACTGCGAGCCACCAAACCCACCTCGACCCCCGCCCCTCCATATCGGAGCCTCGCTCCGATGGCGGTGGAAACTGCTGCGCCGCTCGTCCCCACGAGCGGCCCCGACAAGATGGCCCCCGGGCCTAGTGGTGTCAATGCAGGGGAGCGCGTGTCGAGCGCGCTCGACGGTGCAGGGAGCGCTTCTCGCGCGAGTCGATTGCCTGCTGCGGCGCGTCGCGCGGCGGTCGACACAGCATCGAAATGCCTCGGGGACAATTGCCTGACAGAGGGCTAAGACTCTGCTCGGATGGCGAAGTCGGATGCGCCCGAGCCGGCGCGGCGCGAAGAAGCGACGGCACGACGGGTCGATGTCGCGGTCGTCGCGAGCCGCGGCGGCGGTACGACCCTCGTCTACGCCGTTCCCGAACACCTGTACGACGCTGTCGTGCCCGGCGCCGCGGTCTCCGTTCCGCTCGGCGGAAGGCGCGTCACCGGAATCGTCGTCGGCGAGTCGAGCGACGCTCCGCCCAGGGGCATAAAGCCGATCGGCGAGGTTCTTCCCGCCTCGGGCCTCCCCGCGGAGCTGCTCGAGCTGACGACGTGGGCCGCGCGCTACTATCAGACCGCCCACGTGCAGCTCCTGCGCGCGGTCCTGCCGCCGCACGTCCGGCTGCGCACGCGGCGGCTCGTGCGGCCCACCGTGCCGCCGAATGAAAACGGTACGGAGGACGCCGCCACGGCGGGCGAGCAGGGAGTCCTCCTTCCCGCGCTCGAAGCGGAAGAGAGCGACGGCCGCACGCCTCTCGCGGAGCGCATTCTCGCGCGGCTTCCCGAGCGCGGGCTCGACCTGGGACAGCTCCGCCGCGACTTCGGCGCCGGAGCCGACGCGGCGATCCGGCGGCTCGCCGCGCGCGGTGCGGTCGTCGTCGAGGACGTCGAGATCGCGCGTCGCGGCGAAGTGCGGGCGCTCGTCGCTCTCGAAGCGGACAAGGCGACGCTCGCGCGCACGCCGCGCCAGGCGGTGCTGCATCGCTTCGTCCGCGAGCGCGCGCCACACGCGGTCTCCCGCGAGGAGATCGAGCAGCGCTTCCCCGGCTCCGGCGAGGCGGTGCGGCGCCTCGTCGCTCGCGGCCTCCTTTGCGAAGCGCCCGACGGCGGGTCGACGGGCTTCCCCGAAGCCGTCCGACCGTCGCTCGCGCTCGGCGCGGAGCAGGCCGAGGCAGTCCGAGCGCTCGAGGGCGCGCTCGGCGGCTTCGCCACGTTCCTCCTGTTCGGCGTCACCGCGAGCGGCAAGACGGAGGTCTATCTGCGCGCCGCCGCCGCCGCGCGCGCCGCGGGGCGAAGCGTCCTCTTCCTCGTGCCGGAGATCGGTCTCACGCCGCAGCTCGTCGATCTGGCGCGGCTCCGCTTCCCCGGCGAGATCGCCGTCCTGCACAGCGGCCTCACCGAGATCGAGCGGGCCCGCGCGTGGCACGACGTCGCCGCGGGGCGATCGCCGGTCGTGATCGGCGTCCGCTCCGCCGTGTTCGCGCCCGTGCCGCGGCTCGGGCTGATCGTCGTCGACGAGGAGCACGACGCCGCCTACAAGCAGGAGGAGTCGCCTCGCTACCACGGCCGCGACGTCGCCGTGATGCGCGGGAAGCTTGCCGACGTTCCGGTCGTCCTCGCTTCGGCGACGCCCTCGCTCGAGAGCTATCACGCGGCGCGAACGGGCCGGTACCGCCTTCTCGAGCTGCCGGCGCGCGTCCGCGCGGTGCCGCTGCCCACGGTCGAGCGGATCGACCTGCGCGATCCGAAGATCCGCTTTCGCGACCTCCCTTCTCTGGCCACCGAGCACGGCACGCCGGAGGAGCGGAAGCGCTCGGTTCCGGCTCCCGCGCTGTCGCCGCCGCTCGAGGAGGCGATCGTCGCGAACTACCGCGCCGGCGAGCAGACCCTGCTCTTCCTGAACCGCCGCGGCTTCGCGCGCTTCCTCCAGTGCGAGGACTGCGGTCACGTCGAGGAGTGCCCGCATTGCAGCGTCAGCTTGACCGTGCACCGCGCGAAGAACCTGGCCGCGTGCCATCACTGCGGCTTCACCCGAGCCGCGAGCCCGTGGTGCTCGGACTGCTCGGGCAGGGCGATCGGGAGAACCTATGGAACGGAGAAAATCGAGGCCGCCGTGCGCACCCTCCTTCCCTCCGCGCGCATCGCGCGGCTCGATCGCGACACCGGCGCTTCGCCGGGGTTCGTCGGCGCGACGCTCGCTTCGTGGCGCGCGGGCGATCTCGACGTGCTCGTCGGAACGCAGATGATCGCGAAGGGACACGACGCTCCGGGCGTCACGTTGATCGGCGTCATCCTCGCGGACGCCTCGCTGCACTTCCCCGATTTCCGCGCCGCGGAGCGGACGTTTCAGCTCTTGACGCAGGTCGCGGGGCGCGCCGGCCGCGGCGACAAGGCCGGACGCGTCCTCGTGCAGACGCGACACCCGGATCATCCGAGTCTCGTCGCGGCTTCGCGGCACGACTTCCGCGCCTTCGCGGAGGTCGAGCTGCGCTCGCGCGCGGAGCTCGACTATCCGCCGTTCGGCCGTCTCGCGCGCATCGTGCTCGAGGGCGAAGCGGCGGCGACGGAGCGCGCCGCGGAGCGGATCGCGACACGACTTCGCGCTTCGGCCGGGAGCGGCGAGGGCGTGCAGGTCCTGGGCCCCGCCCCTGCGCCGATCGAGCGGCTGCGCGGCCGGCATCGCGTGCAGCTCCTCGTCAAGGCTCGAGAGAGCCGCCGGCTCGCGCAGATCGTCGGCACGCTTCGCGGCGCGGGTGCGGAGACACGCGCGACCGGCACGCGGCTCATCGTTGATGTCGATCCGATCAGCATGTTATGAATCGAGACACCGCACGGGCGCTCGCTCGCCCTCCGCGGTCACCCGCAGATGTCGATTCGCAAGATCCTCACGTACCCCAACCCGTTTCTCCGCGAGTCGGCGCAGGACGTCGCCAACATCACCGGTGACACGGTCCAGTGGATCGACGACATGGTGCAGACGATGTACGCGGCGCCCGGCGTCGGACTCGCCGCTCTGCAGGTCGGTCTCGACGAGCGGATCATCGTCGTCGACGTCGGCGAAGCGGAGGAAGAGGAAGCGGAGCGCGGCAAGCATCTGATTCGCATCGTCAATCCGGTGATCGTCGAAGCCGAGGGCGAGGTCGTGTGGGAGGAAGGCTGCCTCTCCGTGATCGACTTCAAGGCGGAGGTCACGCGCGCGAATCACATTCTCGTGAAGGGCTACGATCCCGACCAGAAGGAGGTCGCGATCGAGGCCGAAGGGCTCCTCGCGGTCGCGCTGCAGCATGAGATCGACCACCTCGACGGCCGGCTGTTCATCGACCACCTGAGCCGCCTGAAGCGCGACATGTACACGAAGCGGGTGCGGAAGGCCCTGCGCGAAGGTCGTCCGATCGCACGCGATCGCGACGAGGACGGGGAAGACTGACGGTCCGAGCGCTGGCGGCACTACCTCCGGCACCGCTCCGCATCGCGTTCTTCGGGACCCCCGACTTCGCTGCGCGCGTCCTGCGTCCGATGCTCGCGCGCGAGGATCCGGTCGTCGGCGTGTTCACGCGGCCGGACGCGGCCCGCGGACGGGGACTCGCCGTCGTCTCGCCGCCGGTCAAGCAGCTCGCGGAGGAGCACGGGATCCCGGTCGTGCAGCCGCGCACCTGGAAGGACGGAACGGCGCTCGAGACGTTCGCGAGCTTCCGCCCCGACCTCGCGATCGTCGCGGCCTACGGACGGCTCCTGCCGCAGGCCGCCCTCGACCTGCCGCGCTTCGGCTGCATCAACGTACACGGATCCCTCTTGCCGCGCTGGCGCGGCGCGGATCCGATCCGCCGCGCGCTGCTCGAAGGCGACGCGGAGACCGGCGTCACGATCATGCGGATGGTCCTCGAGATGGACGCGGGTCCGATGCTCTGGAAGCGAAGCACGCGGATCGAGCCCGACGACACGGGCGGCGGCCTCGAGCTCCGTCTCGCCGAGCTCGGCGGCGAAGCGCTCGTCGAGGCGCTCGACCGCTGGCGCGCGGGGACGCTCGGGGAGCACGAGCAGGATGCGGCCGCGGTCACGTACGCACCGCCGCTCCAGAAGGAGGACGGACGCGTCGACTGGACGCGCACCGCGGCCGAGATCGAGCGCGCGGCGCGCGCGTTCTCCCCCTGGCCCGGTGCTTCGACGTTGCGCCGCGGAGCGCCGCTGCAGATCTGGCGCGCTCTCGTCGTCGATGCGAGCCCCGCCGCCAGCGGATCGAGCGGCACGGCAGCGCCCGGAACCGTCCTCGCGACCGAAGCGGCAGGTCCGCTCGTCGCGACGGGACGCGGCTCCCTTCGCCTCCTCGAGGTGCAAGCCGCCGGGAAGCGTCGCATGGCCGCGTCCGACTGGTCGCGCGGCGCGCGGCTCGAGATCGGAGAGCGGCTCGGGTGAGGGTCGGATGAAGGACGCGCGCCGCGAAGCGCTTGCGGCCCTCGTCCGCGTCGAGGAGGGCGCGTTTCTCGACGCCCTCGTCGGACGAGCGCTCGAGCGCGGCGGCTACGCTTCGCGCGACGCCGCCCTTCTCACGCGCCTCGCGTACGGCGTCGAGACGTGGCGCGGACGTCTCGACTGGACGCTCGCACCGATGGTCCAGCGCGGGCTCGAGTCGCTCGAGCCGATCGTGCGTGCCGCGCTCCGCCTCGGGCTCTTCCAGATCCTGTTTCTCGATCGCGTCCCGCGGCACGCCGCGGTCGACACGAGCGTCGAGATGGTGAAGCGCGCCTCGGCGGGCGGAGCGCGCCTCGTGAACGCGGTGCTGCGGCGCGCGACGCGAGAGGGCGAGCGTCCGCTGCCGAGCGCTGCTTCGGATCTCGCGTCGCATCTCGCGGTGCGCTGGTCGCACCCGCGCTGGCTCGTACAGCGCTGGATCGACGGGTACGGCGCCGAGCGCACCGTGACGCTCCTCGAAGCGAACGACGCACCCGGCGCGTCCGCCTTCCGCGTCGACCTGCGGCGGAAGAGCCGCTCCGAAGCGCTCGCGCTCCTCGCCGAGCGAAGCGTGCCGGCGCGCGCGAGCGCGTGCGCGCCGAGCGGGATCGTCGTGGACGGTCCGGTCTCGGCGGTCGCGAGCTTCGATTGGCTACGACCGCAGGGGATCGCTTCGCAGCTCGTCGCGGAGATGGTCGCGCCGCGCGCGGGTGAGCGCATCCTCGACGCGTGCGCCGCTCCCGGCGGAAAGGCGCTGGCGCTCGCCGAGCGCGACGGCGTGACGATCTTCGCCGCGGACGTCTCGCGCCGCGGTCTGCCGCGAGCCGCACGCACGGCTTCCGGAGCGATCGCCGCGATCGTGGCCGACGCGACGGAGCCGCCGTTCGCTCCGGCCCGCTTCGACGCGATCCTCGTCGACGCGCCGTGCTCCGGGCTCGGCACGTTGCGCTCGCATCCCGAGCTCCGCTGGCGCCGCCAGCCGGAGGACCTCCCGCGGCTCGGCGAGCTGCAAGGCCGCCTCCTCGAATCGCTCGCGCCGCTCGCGCGCGCCGGAGGACGGCTCGTGTTCGCGACGTGCACGCTCGCGCGCGAGGAGAACGACGACGTCGTCGAACGGTTCCTCGCGTCGCATCCGGAATGGAAGCGTGAGCATGCGGGACGTCTCCTTCCCGAGACGGCTTCGTCGCTCGTCGACGAGAGCGGCGCGCTGCGCACCGCGCCCGACCTCGGCGCGGCGGACGGCGGGCTCGACGGCTTCTACGCGGTGAGCTTGAGAAACGACGCCGGGGGGGTATGACCCGATCATGTCGCACCCGGTTCGCATCGCCCCGAGCATCCTCTCCGCGGACTTCGCGCGCCTCGGCGACGAGATCCGCGCGGTCGAGGCGGCCGGCGCGGATCTGATCCACGTCGACGTGATGGACGGGCACTTCGTCCCGAACCTCACGATGGGCCCGCCGATCCTCGAGCGCGTCCGCCCGGTGACGAAGCTCGAGTTCGACGTGCATCTGATGATCGACAAGCCATGGGAGCTCTTGCAGTCGTTCGTCGACGCGGGAGCCGACTCGATCACCGTGCACGTCGAGGCCTGCCCGGACCCCGCGCACACGATCGGCCGCATCCACGAGCTCGGCGTCCGCTCCGGCTTGACGCTGAGCCCGCCGACGCCGGTCGAGGCGATCGAGCCGTTCGTCGGCCTCGTCGATCGCGTGCTCATCATGAGCGTGCACCCGGGCTTCGGCGGCCAGAAGTACATGCCGGAGATGGTCCACAAGATCGAAGCGGTCGCGCGTTGGCGGCAGGAGCACGGCCACCGCTACGACATCGAGATCGACGGCGGCATCAAGGCCGACAACGCCGGCGAGGTGATCGCGGCCGGCGCCGGGGTGCTGGTCGCGGGCTCGGCCGTCTTCGGCAGCAAGGACTACGCGGCCGCCATCCGCGGCCTCCGCGGCTGAGCCGCAGTCGCAATAGGACCGGGCCTTCCGCTCATCGGCCGCGAGCACGAGCGCGTCCTGGCCCTCTGCGACGAAGCCGCGACTGCGGCGCGACACGCGGGCGATACCGGCGCGCTCGCGATGGCGCTTCTCGGAACCTACTACGCCTCGGCGCTCCGCCTGCGCCCGCGTTCCAGCGAAGCGACGCCGCGGCGGCGCGTTCCAGCGAAGCGACGCCGCGGCGGCGCGTTCCGAGCACGCGCGAGATCCCGGAAGCGGCGGAAGCCGCGGGCGAGCCCGTCGACTCCTACCTCGCGCGCTGCAACGCTCGTCCGGCGCTCGCGCGCGCTCGCGCGAAGGACGGCGCCTGAAGCGAGGCCGCGTCGCACGCCTCGGTCGAAAGCCCGTCCTCGGGAGCGGAGCGCACCCAGACGCGGAACGTCGAGCCCTCGCCGAGGGCGCTCTCGAGCGAAACGGTTCCGCCGAGCACCTGCACGAGCTGTCGCACGATGTAGAGCCCGAGCCCGACGCCGCCGTGGCGTCGCGTCGTCGAGCCGTCTCCCTGGCGGAACGACTCGAAGATCGCCTCGTGCAGCTCCGGCGGGATCCCGGGCCCCGTGTCGCCGACCGCGAACTCCACTCCGTCGTCGCGGCGTCGTACGTCGAGCGTGACGCGACCCGCGGCCGTGAAGTTGAACGCGTTGGCGAGCAAGTTTCCCACGACGACTTTGAGCTTGCCCGGGTCCGTCCGGAGGACTCCGACGTCCGGCGCGACCGTGCCCACGAGCTCCGGCGCGTCTCCGCCGCGTCCGTCGGCCGTCTCGAGGACGAGCGATTCGACGAGATCCGCGACGGGTACGTCGCTCGGGTCGAGCGGGATCCGCCCGGATTCGAGGCGGCTCAGATCGAGCGTCGCGTTGACGAGCCGGTAGAGATTCCCGGCGCTCCGCGCGATGCGGCGTAGCGTGTCGGTCTGTCGCGCGTTCAGCGGCTCGTAGGCGCCGTCGAGAAGAAGATCCGAGTAGCCGAGGATCGCGTTCAGCGGCGTCCGGAGCTCGTGCGACATCGTTGCGACGAACTGGCTCTTGAGCTGGCTCGCGCTCTCGAGGCGGCTGAACAGCTGCGCGTTGGCGAGCCCGAGCGAAGCGAGCGCGCCGATGCGCCGCGCCATGCGCTCGTCGGCGGCGTCGAACGGCGCGTCCGCGGCGCGGCGGCCGACGCTCAGCGTGCCGATGAGACTGCTGCCGCGCCGGAGACCGACGAGCATGCCGTTCGAGATCCCGTACGCCGCCATCAGCCCACCGAGGATCTCGTCGTCGGCCACGACGTGGATCACGCCGTCCTGCTCCAGCCGCGCGACCCGCTCGGCGACGCTCGCGCGCGTCACGCGAAGCGCGCGGAGCGCTTCCCACGGCGTCGCGGTGTCGCCGTCGCCCGCCATCGGGAGGAACTCGTCCGTCTCCTCCTCGTAGAGGTAGGTGTGCGCGATGTCGCACTGCAGCGCCTCGCGCGTGACACGACAGAGCCGCTCGAGCAGCACCGGCGCGTCGAGCGACGAGACCATCTCCTCCCCGAGACGCGCGAGGCTCGCCTCGATCCGGCTCTCCTCGTGCTTCCGCTGGTAGAGCTCGACGGCGCCCACGGCACTGGTCAAGAGGCCCGCGATCCCTTCGCAGAGCCGGACCTCCTCCGCGTCGAACGGGCGCGACGTGCGGCGGGCCGCGACCAAGCCGCCGAAGTAGTGCCCGCGCGCGGTCAGCGAAGTGGCGATCATCGTCCCGACGCCGAGCGGGTTCAGGACGCCGTTCGCGAGCTCGGACGAGTCGACCGGATCCTGGAGGACGATCGTCTCGCCGGCGGGGAGCCGTCCCTGGAACACGCTGCCGCGTGGGAAGCGCAGCGCGCGCACGAATGCTTCCTCGCCCGGATCGAGGCCGACCTGCGCGATCGCGCGGCTCACCAGGGTCGTGGGATCTTCCTGGAAGACGAGGACGGCGTCGCACTCGAGCGCTTCGCGGCTCCGGTGGAGGCCGCGCTCGAGGACGGTGTGCAGGTCGAGCGTCCCGGTGACGTCGCGCGCGATCTCGAGAAGAGCGCGCGTCCGTGCCTCGGCACGCACGCGCTCGGTGACGTCACGTCCCACGCCGATCGTGCCGACGAAAGCGCCGCCGACGCGGCGACCGGAAGCGCGGAACTCGCCGACGCGCCACCCTCCCGAGCTGTCGCGGATGCGGAACTCGGCGGCGGCGGACGTCGCGCCCTGCAGGATCTGCTGCTGCACCGCGGCGGCACGAGCGATATCGTCGGGGTGCACGAACTCGGAGAAGTGCTTGCCGACCCACTCCTCGCGCTTCCACCCGAGCCGGCGCTCGAAAGCCTGGTTGAGCGACGCCACCCGGCCGTCCGGCTCGACGAAGCAGAGCACGTCTTCCATGCTCTCGACGAGGTCCTGGTAACGCTGCTCCGAATCGCGGAGGGAGGACTCCGCGCTGAGGCGCTCGGCCGCTTCGAGAGCGAGCGTCAGGAGGTCCGCGAGGGAGCGCGCGAAGCGCTGCTCGTCGCGGGTCCAGAACCGCACGGAGCCCCGGTGCTCGAGCCGCAGCACGCCGACGACGCGGCCATGGCGCCGGATCGGCGCGTGCATCGCGGCCACCGACTCGCCGCCTCGGGCGCTGAGCTCGAACGTTCGCGGATCGCGGTGACAGTCGCGGACCGCGACGACCGGCTCGATCTCGAGCGCCGCGAGATAGCGCGGGTGTGCCGCGGCGAGAAGCGGCTCGACGGCGCTTGCCTCCTCGCGGCCGCGCTCGAGGCGATGCTCGCAGTCGAGCCGAGCGCGCGTCGCATCGAAGAGCCAGACACCGACACGCGCGACCTCGAGCGCGTCCGCGGCGACGCGCGCCAGCTCCGCGGCGAAGCCCGCGCGGTCGCCGCGTGCGAGGGCGGGGCTCCTCCAGAGCTCTCCGAGGGCCCGATCCTGGCGTGCGACGCGGATCTCGTCGCGGGGAAGGCCGGGGACGTCCTCGTCCGTCGCGACGGCTTCACCGACGCGTGCTCCGATCTCACCCTGCAAGCGACCTCCTGGCTGGTTCGAGGGGCGCCGGACCCACCGACGCGTCTGCGCAACGAAAAGGCGGCCCCCCTGGACGGCGATCAGCTTGCCCGTCGGCGCGAGCTGAAACTACTGCCGGGAGGGTACCTGGGCGTCCTTCAACTTGCGCAGGCAGGCGCCTGTGCTAGGCCGGACCACGCCGCGCTTTCGAGCCGCGGTGCGACGTTTTCCTCGTCGGGGTGTAGCTCAGACTGGTAGAGCACTGCGTTCGGGACGCAGGGGCCGCAGGTTCAAATCCTGTCACCCCGACTCGTCATGCCTTCGGCGTGCGTTGGGCGTGCTCCGAATCCGGAGCACCCGCGCGCGCGGCTTGCGAGCGCGAAGCATGGTGGTATAGGGCGGCCACCTTGCGTCGCGCGAGCCTCGTCCGTGGTGCCGTGCTGGCGCTCCTGCTGCTTCCGAGCGCCGCCTCGGCGGCGCCGGCACGCTCGCCGGCCCCGGAAGCCACGAGCGTCGTCGCGTTCGAGGCGAACCTGTCCCCCGAGATGGCCGTTCTCCGCGAGGAGATCGCCGACCTCCGCGAGCGCGTCGATGCGGTTCGCGAGGGGACCGAGCCTCCGGCGTGGGCGGCAAGGGCCTATGAGCGCCTCGGTCACCGCGTGGAGCGGCTGAATCAGCTCCTCGAGCGGCTCGCGGCGCGCGTCGAGACGCCGGTGCCGCGCCTCGACGAGCCGTTCACGCTGCTGACGGTCGCCGCGTGCATGCTGATCCTCGGCTTTCTCGCAGGACGGACGATGCAGCGTCGTTCCGGCCGGAAGGACCCGCGCTTCCGGCTATGAGCGAGCTCCTGGGCGTCGCTCTGATCTCCTACCTGATCGGATCGGTGCCCTGGGGCTACCTCCTCGGGCGCTGGTACGGGCTCGACGTCCGCCGCTCCGGCAGCGGGAACATCGGCGCGACGAACGTCGCACGGTCGCTCGGCCGGCGCGTCGGCCTCCTCACGCTCGCGCTCGATGCCGCGAAGGGCGCATTGCCGGTGCTGCTCGCGGCGAACGCCTCTCTCTGGCCAAGCGCGGAGACGAGCCCGGAGACGCGCGCGGCGATCGCGGCGCTCGGCGCCGTCGCGGGGCACGTCTTCTCGATCTTCCTCCGCTTCCAGGGCGGAAAGGGCGTCGCGACGGCGGCCGGAGCGCTTCTCGCACTCGCTCCGGGAGCAGCGCTGATCGCTCTCGCGGTCTTCGCAGCCCTGCTCCTTGCGAAAAGGATCGTGTCCCTCGCCTCGCTCGGCGCGGTCGCGACCGCCCCGGTCGGCATGGCCCTCAGCGGCGAGCCGCGCGCGGCCGTTCTCGCGGGCGTCGGGGTCGCCGCGCTCATCTTCGTCCGGCACCGCGACAATCTCGCCCGTCTCCGGGCGGGGACGGAGCCGAGGCTCGACGAGCGCCCTCGTACGCGCTAGGGGTGGCTCCCCATCCGGGTCGATGCCGCTGATTTCGTAGGCAACGACCAAGTATTGAGCAGTCTGCCTGTTCGTGAAACGAGCAAGCGCGCGGCGTTCTAGTGAGCCGACGACGGCATCCACCTTGCTGACCGGCTCTGGAGGAAGTCCATGGTAAAGATGCGTCCAGCAGCTTCGGGAGCCGGTCGGGCTCTCGGAGGCAGCGCCCTTGCCCTCGCGGCGTGCACCTTCGCCGATCCGGCGTGGGCCCAGGACTCTCCGCCGCCGGCGATCGACAGCGGCGACACCGCCTGGATGCTGATCTCGACCGCCCTCGTCCTGATGATGACCGCGCCCGGGCTCGCCCTCTTCTACGGCGGGCTCGTCCGGCGGAGCAACGTCCTGAGCATCCTGATGCAGTGCCTGACGTGCATGGCGGTGCTCAGCATCGTCTGGGTGCTGATCGGATTCACCCTCGCGTTCGACGCGGGCGGCCCCCTGATCGGCGGCTTTTCGATGCTCGGCTTGAAGGGCCTCGGCGTCGAGCCGTTCGGGACCGGGACGATCCCCGGCCTCCTCTTCATGATGTTCCAGGGGACCTTCGCGATCATCACGCCGGCGCTGATCGTCGGTGCGTACGCGGAGCGGATGCGCTTCAGCGCGTTCCTGATCTTCACCGTTCTCTGGTCGATCCTGATCTACTCGCCGCTTTGCCACTGGGTCTGGGGCGGCGGCTGGCTCGGCGCGCGCGGCGCGCTCGACTTCGCCGGCGGCACCGTCGTGCACATCAGCTCCGGCATCTCGGCGCTCGCGGCGGCGCTCTTGATCGGCGAGCGGATCGGCTACGGCGCGGAGCCTCTGCCGCCGCACAACCTGCCGTTCACGGTCGCGGGCGCGGCGCTTCTCTGGATCGGCTGGTTCGGCTTCAACGCCGGCAGCGCTCTCGCCGCGAACGGGCTCGCAGCGGTCGCGTTCGTCACCACGAACACCGCCGCGGCCGCAGCGGCGATCGGCTGGATAACGATCGAGTGGCTGACGCGCGGGAAGCCGACGGTCCTCGGAGCGGCTTCGGGCGTCGTCGCGGGTCTCGTCGCGATCACGCCGGCGGCCGGCTTCGTGACACCGATGTCCTCGATCGGGATCGGCTTCGCCGCCGGGATCCTCTGCTTCTACGGAATTCGCTTGAAGGAGATGTTCGGCGCGGACGACGCGCTCGACGTCGTCGGAATCCACGGCGTCGGTGGAACGTGGGGCGCGATCGCGACGGGGATCTTCGCCGACGCCGCGATCGGCGGGAAAGACGGACTCCTCACGGGCAATCCCGGTCAGGTGTGGCTCCAATTCGAAGGCGTTCTCGCGACGATCGTCTTCTGCTTCGTCGGCTCGATCATTCTCTTGAAATTGACGGACCTCATCGTCGGACTTCGCGTCGACGACGAGGAGGAGCTGGCGGGCCTCGATCTCAGCCAGCACCGCGAACGCGGTTACGTGCTCGGGTCGGTCGCCGAGTAGTCCCAGTCCACGGCAGGCCGACCGACCTGCCCTTGATCGGATGGAGTGAACTCCCTAACGGAGGTGGAGATGAAGAAGGTCGAAGCGATCATCAAGCCCTTCAAGCTCGACGAGGTGAAGGAGAGCCTGAGCTCGGTGGGCTCGCAGGGCCTGACGGTCACCGAGGTCAAGGGCTTCGGGCGCCAGAAGGGTCATACGGAGCTCTACCGGGGCGCGGAGTACGTCGTCGACTTCCTGCCCAAGGTGAAGCTCGAGATCATCGTCACGGACGACAAAGTCACCGAAGTCGTCGAGACCATCGAGAAGGCCGCGAAGACCGGTCGCATCGGCGACGGCAAGATCTTCGTCCTGCCGGTCGACGAGGTCGTCCGCATCCGAACCGGCGAGCGCGGAGACGAGGCCCTCTGAGCCGCTGAGCACGTTTTCATTCCCAGCGTCGTGAACCATGGTCGAGCCCGTCCGGGCCCGACGCGAGCTCCTTCGACGCTGCATCCCAGTCCACGAGATCCAACCCGGTTCCGGGGGAGCACGTCGGGGCAATCCCGGCGTAGACCAGCAACGCAGAGAAGATAGGAGAAGCTTTCGATGACCGCGAAGGACGCGCTCGAATACGCAAAGAAGAACAACGCCGTCGCCTGTGACATCAAGTTCATGGACTTCCTCGGAACGTGGCAGCACTTCACGATTCCGATGTCCGAGTATGACGAAGCCCTGTTCGAGGAAGGAAGCGGCTTCGACGGCAGCTCGATCCGCGGCTGGCAGGCCATCGACGCTTCGGACATGCTCGTCGTTCCCGACCCGAAGACGGCGCGCATGGATCCGTTCTGCGAGGAGCCGACCGTCTCGCTGATCGGCAACATCATCGATCCGATCACGAAGGAGGAGTACTCCCGCGATCCGCGCAACATCGCGATGAAGGCCGAGGCGTACCTGAAGACGACCGGTATCGGCGACGTCGCGTACTTCGGCCCGGAGCCGGAGTTCTTCGTGTTCGACGACGTGCGCTACTCGATCAGCCAGCAGCACAGCTTCTTCCACATCGACTCGCGCGAGGCGGGCTGGAACTCCGGCCGCGAGGAGGAGTTCGGCAACCTCGGCTACAAGGTACGGAACAAGGAAGGCTACTTCCCGGTTCCGCCGACCGACACGATGCAGGACCTCCGCACCGAGATGGTGCGCTTGATGGAGCAGGTCGGCATCCGCGTCGAGAAGCACCACCACGAGGTGGCGACAGCCGGCCAGGCCGAGATCGACATGCGCTTCCTGCCGCTCGTCGAGATGGCCGACTCGCTGAAGTGGTTCAAGTACATCGTCAAGAACGTCGCGCGGAAGCACGGCATGACCGCGACGTTCATGCCGAAGCCGCTCTTCGGCGACAACGGCACGGGCATGCACACGCACCAGTCGATCTGGAAGGACGGCAAGCCGCTGTTCGCCGGTGACGGCTACGCCGGCATGTCGCAGCTCGCGATGCACTACATCGGCGGAATCCTGAAGCACGCGCCGGCCCTGGCCGCGTTCACCAACCCGACGCTGAACTCCTACCGTCGCCTGGTGCCGGGCTTCGAGGCGCCGGTGAACCTCGCCTACTCGTCGCGGAATCGCTCCGCGGCGGTACGCATCCCGATGTACTCGCCCTCGCCGAAGGCGAAGCGAATCGAGGTGCGCTTCCCCGATCCGGCGTGCAACGGGTACATCGCGTTCGCGGCCATGCTGATGGCGGGCCTCGACGGCATCCAGAAGAAGATGGATCCGAAGCAGCCGCTCGACAAGGACATCTACTCGCTCAGCCCGGAAGAGCTGAAGGACGTCCCGTCGATGCCGGGCTCGCTCGAGGCGGCTCTCGACAACCTGGCGAAGGACCACGAGTTCCTGCTCCAGGGAGACGTCTTCACGAAGGACGTCGTCGAGACCTGGATCGAGTACAAGACGACCAACGAGGTCGATCAGATGCGGCTCCGTCCGCATCCGTACGAGTTCCAGCTGTACTTCGACGCCTGAGCGGCGTCGTTCGCACGGTGGCGGGCTTCGGCTCGCCGCGAGCGGGGCGGATCGGGTTTCCGATCCGCCCCGTTTTTTTCTCGTGGCGCACGGCGCGGATTGTCGCGCGTGACAAGGTTTCGCGCCGCTTCCTTCCGCCCGACGCTCGCGCAGCCGTATCTCGGCTTCGCGCCGGCACGACGCCGGCCGCGAACGGGAAAGGCGGGCGACGATGCGCTTCTCGGAGATCGACGGTGGGACTCGGGGCTTCTCGGGGAGGATCGCGAAGGCGGCGACGCTCGTCGCGCTCGCGACGCTCGCAGCGTTCGCGGCAGTGCTCCTCAGCGCTTGCGGCGGCGCGAGCGAAACGGCGGACGCGGGCGAAGTGCTATTCGCCGGCCGCCCGGGAGAGCTTTCGCCGCACGATGTGGGCAGCACGGCGCGCTTCCGCATCGAAGCGAGGAGCGGCAGCGAGAGCACGTCCGCCACACGGACGACGGTCGTCCTGAGCGAGGGACCGGACGGCGAGTTCCTCCTCGAGACCTCGACCGACACCGGCATCCGGCAGCGCCTTCGCGCGCGAGAGACGCCGGACGAGGTGCGCGTCGAGGCGATCGCCGTCGACGACGGCAGCGGCTTCGCGTGGCGCGATCTCGATCCGGCCGCGGTCCTCGTGCGCGTGCCCGTCGTGGCGGGAGCGACCCTGGAAGCGGAATTCGCCCGCACGATCGACCTTCGCATCGAGAGCGGCGGCGCCTCGACGGTGCGAAGCCTCGTCGTCACCGGCGAGTCGCGGCGTCGCGCCGTCGGCTGGGAGGATCTCGTGCTCGGCGGGGAGACCCTGCGCGCGATCCGCTGGGAGATCGAAGGTGAGAGCCGCACCGAGACGATCGTCCTCGGCGGCGAGTCGCTCGAGATCCGTGCGCAGCTCCGCGGCGTCGAGCACCGCGCACCGGGGCTCGGTCTCGTGCGCGAGGAGGCGGACCTCGAGATCTCCGTCGGCGGCGCGACGACCGCCGTGCACCTCGTCGCCGAGCGCGAGACCTAGCGCGGAGGAATGCCGCGTTTGGATCTGCCCGCGCTCGACATCGCCGGAGAGATCTCGCTAGGCTTCGTCCCCTCGTGGCTCTCGTTCGCTCCCCATGAGACGAATCTCGATCGCGCTCGCCGCAGGCGGGCTGGTCGCTGGCTTCCTGTTGCGAGCCTGGAGCTGGGAGTGGAACGACCAGCTCCAGGGAGACGTCAACCTTTTCGCGCTGACCGCACGGGAATTCGCCGAGAGCGGCTCTCTCCGATACCCGATCAAGTACGAATTCAGCGATCGTGTCGACTACTGCGAGACACGGTCGGTCGCGTCTCAGCATCCGCCGCTGTTTCCGCTCGCGGCAGGGCTTCTCGCGAAGGCACTCGGCACGGACGAAACGTATCCGCTTCTGAAGCTACTTTCGGAGCTCGGCGGGTTCGCGTTGCTCGCCCTGCTCGCGGCCCGCGGTGCGTCCGCGAGCGACTCCGGCGCTTCGACCGCGCTCCTCCTGGCCGCGGTGTCGCCGATGCTGGTCGACTTCTCCGGCAACGGGAGCCCGTACGCCTGGAGCGGGTTGCTCTTGCTCGTGGCGACCCTCCTGGTGTGGAGGCTCCGCGCGGGTCGCGCGCTCGACTTCGTCCTGGCCGGGGCCGTTGCCGGAGTCGCGCCACAGATCCATCCGGCACTGCTCGCGATCCCGGCGAGCTTGGCTCTCGTCGCGATGCTCCGATGGCGTCGGGTGCCGCCGCGCTGCGCGCTGGCGTTCGCCGGAGTCGGAGGCATCGTCGCGGCTCCTTGGCTCGCCTGGAACCTGCGGCACTTCGGCTCGCCGTTCTACTCGTACAATCCGCACGTCTTGTGGACCAACCTCGGCGCGGCACAGGAAGGCATCTACGGCGACGTCGTCACCTGGCGCTGGAGCGAGGCGAGCTGGGGCGTCGTGGCGTCGAATGCATGGGATACCGCGCTCCGGAGCGGAATCGAGATGCTCGGCGGCATTCTGATGGATGGAGGGCCGGGCGCGTTCGTTCTCGCGTCGCTGACGATCTGGTCGGTGCTGACCACGGCCCCGCGGAAAGCCCTCGAAAGTGCGCTTCCGGCGCTCCTGTATCTGGCACTCGTGCTTCCCTTCGAGTTTCGCGATCGATTCGTCGTCCCTCTCCTTCCCGTCTTCTATCTCGCGGCCGGCCGCGGCTTCGCGATCGCTTCTCGATCGGGCCGTCGATCGCTCGGGGGTCTCTGCGTCGTGACGTCACTCGCGTGGATGGCGCCCGCGTACTTCGAGTCACCCCCCGCCCGGTACTACTCCGACGATGCCGCGCGGCGGAACGCGAATGCGCTGATGGTGCCCGTCGCGGAGAGCCTGGCGCGGCTCGAGGACGGACCGGTCCTCGGCTACTCGCGCGTTCTGGATGGCGGCATCGACGCGGTCTACTACCACCGGAAGCTCCTGATTCGCGGCATGGCGCACGGCCGACCGCGCCAGGAGCACTTCGGAGATCTGGCGCGGAAGCTCGCTCGAGATTTTCGAGTGCGCTACGTGTGGACCGATCTCTTCCTGAAGCCGGAGGTCGAATTGATCTTTCCCGGCGCGCGCACGGTTCTCGGAAATGGGGGATTCTTCGTGTTCGAGCTCCCGCAGGGGCGCGACCCGGCCGGCGTCTGCGACAGAACGAAGCCCGCGGCCGTCTCGAAGCCTCACGCGGTTCGGTCGAGGAGATCCCGCAGCGCCGCGCGGCGCACCTTGCCCGCGCTCGTGCGCGGAAACGAGTCGACGCGGACGAGCGCCCGCGGCAGCTTGAACCCCGCGAGGTGCAGGCGCGCGAACTCCCGCAGCTCCTCGACCGTGACTTCGGCGCGTGCGATCACCGCGACCGTCACCTGCTCGCCCCAGCGCTCGTGCGGCGTCCCGAAGACGACCGCCTCGATCACCGCCGGATGACGAGCAAGCACCGCCTCGACCTCCTCCGGGCTCACGTTCTCGCCGCCGGTGATGATGATCTCCTTCAGCCGCCCGGTGACGTAGAGGCGTCCGTCGCCGTCGAGGCGGCCCAGGTCGCCCGTGTGCAGCCAGCCGTCGCGCAGCGCCGCCGCAGTCGCTTCGGGATCCCCGAGGTATCCACGCATCACCGTCGGTCCGCGCACGACGATCTCGCCCTGGCGGCCGCGCGGGAGGAACGTGCCGTCCGGCGCACGGATCGCGAGGCGAAACGGGGCGTGCGGACGACCGACGGTTCCGGGATGCTCGAGCGCTTCGCGTCCGACGGTCATCGTGAGGCCGTCGGCGCTCTCCGTCTGCCCGTACGCTTCGAGGATCTCGGCGGCGGGGAAGCGCTCCGCGAGCGCTTGCTTGACGGACATCGGCGTCATCGCGCTGCCGACGGTCACCTTCGTGAGGCTCGCGAGACCGCCCTGATCCCGCGACTCGAGGAGCGGGCCCGTCATCGCAGGAACGAGCGGAAGGTCGGTCACGCCGTGCTCGCGGATGAGCCGTGGGATCTGCTCGGGATCGAAGCTACCGAGAAGGAGCACCGTCCCGCCGCTCACGAGCCGCGCGAGGTAGTGCGAGACGAAGATCGGAACGTGGCAGAGCGGGCTCACCACCGCCGCGACGGAAGCCGGGCCGTCGCGTCGCGTCTGCACGACCGCCTCGGCCGCACGAAGGAGATGCGCGTGCGTCAGGAGGACGCCCTTCGGACGACCCGTCGTTCCCGAGGTATAGGCGACGACCGCTTCCGCGTCCTCGCCCTCTCCCTCGGGAAGAGGTGCCGCGGACCCCACGGAGGCGTCCCGCCGCCGGACGCGCGCCGAACCATCCTCGTCGATCTCGAGCCACGCGGCGGCGCCGGCGTGCCGTACGAGCCCTTCCGCTTCGCCCTCGGTGAGGCGCGGGTCGAGAGGAATCGCGGACGCACCGGCGCGCCAGATCCCGAAGAGGCCGGCGACGTGCGCGACCGTGTTGGCGACGCGAAAGCCGATCCGCGTTCCGGCGCCGCATCCGGCGCGGGCCAGCTCGCGCGCGACGTTGCTCGCAGCCGCGTCGAGACGTGCGACCTCGTGACGCGTGCCTCCCTCGAGGATCGGGGCCCACGCCGCACCGCGCTCTCGCGCCGCCGCGAGCGCAGCCGCGAGCGTAGCCGCGAGGTCGTGGCGCCGCTCCATCGCCGCTCGCCGCTCCGCGCAGGGCCGCTACGAGCGGATCTCGAGCGCGCCTTCCGCGAGACGCGCGCGAAGCACCTTCTTGTCGAACTTCCCGACGCTCGTCTTCGGGACCTCCGCGACGAACGACCAGCGCTCCGGCACCCACCAGCGCGCGACGCGCGACTCGAGGAAGCTCTTCATCGCCTCCGGATCCGCGGCGGCTCCCGGCCGCAGCACGACGCAGGCGAGCGGCCTCTCCTGCCAGCGGTCGTCCGGAACGCCGATCACCGCGGCCTCGACGACGTCGGGGTGTGCCATGATCTCGTTCTCGAGCTCGACGGACGAGATCCACTCGCCGCCCGACTTGATCACGTCCTTGGCGCGATCGGTGATCTGCACGAAGCCACGGTCGTCGACGTTGCCGACGTCGCCCGTGCGGAGCCAGCCGCGGTCGAACTTCTCGCCCGAATCGTCGCCGTAGTACGAGCCCGTGATCCACGGTCCGCGCACCTGGATCTCGCCGACGGAGTCGCCGTCCCAGGGAAGCTCCTCGCCCTGGTCGTCGACGATGCGGAGCTCGACCCCGGCGCAGACGCGGCCGGTCTTCGAGCGCCACGCCATCTCCTCGGAAGGATCGGCGCCGTCTGGCGGCAGCGCGATCGCGCCGAGCGGGCTCGTCTCCGTCATGCCCCACGCCTGGATGATGCGCACGCCGTAGCGCTCCTGGAAGCGCTCCATCAGGACGCGCGGCACCGCGGAGCCGCCGCAGACGATCATGCGGAACGACGAGAGGTCGATCGGCGTCGTCTCGCCGTGCCGGAAGACGTCGGCCCAGATCGTCGGGACCGCGCCGGAGAAGGTCGGACGCTCGCGCGCGATCAGGCGGCAGAGCGGCTCGGCCTGAAGATGTCTCTCCACCATCACGAGGTCCGATCCCACCATCCACGCGGCGTACGGGAGCCCCCAGGCGTTCGCGTGAAACATCGGCACGATGAGAAGGACGCGGTCGCGGTCGCTCAGCGAGTAGCAAGCGCCCGAGGTCACGCCGAACGAATGCAGAAAGGTCGAGCGGTGGCTGTAGACGACGCCCTTCGGGTTGCCCGTCGTGCCGCTCGTGTAGCACATCGCCGCCGCGTCGCGTTCGTCGAGATCGGGCCACGCGTAGCCGAGCTTCTCCGTGGCGAGGAGAGCCTCGTACGCGAGCACCTCGCCGAGCGGCGAAGCGTCCTCCTTGCCCATGACGACGACGTGCTCGACCGTCCGGAGCTCCGGCCGGATCTTCGCGAAGAGCGGCACGAGCGAGGAGTCGACGAGGACGACGCGGTCCTCGGCGTGATTGACGATGTAGACGAGCTGCTCCGGGAAGAGGCGGATGTTCAGCGTGTGCAGCACGGCACCCATGCTCGGCACCGCGAGGTACGCCTCCATGTGCTCCTGGGTGTTCCAGGAGAACGTGCCGACGCGGTCGCCCGGCCGGACGCCGAGCCGTCGCAGCGCCGCGGCGAGTCGCTCCGCGCGCTCCGCGACCTCGCGGAACGTTGCGCGACGCACGTCCGTGCCGTCGAACGTCGAGATCGTGCTCGTCGCGTGGACGCGGCGTCCGTGCTCGAGGAGCGCCGCCACGGTGAGCGGCCGGTCCTGCATCGTGCTCTTCATCGAGAATGCTCCTTAGCGGACTTGGAGAATCACCTTGCCGACGTGCGCGCTCGACTCGACCCGGCGGTGCGCCTCCGGCGCCTCCGCGATCGGCAGTACGCGGTCGACGACCGGACGGATTCGTCCCGCGGCGAGCGCCGCGCCGAACCGCTGCTCGAAGCCGCGGACGATCGCCGCCTTCTCGTCGACGGGACGCGCACGCAGCGTCGAGCCGATGATCTCGAGACGACGCAGCATCAGCCCGGCGAGGTTCAGCTCCGCCTTCGCGCCGCCCGTCAAGCCGATCACGACGAGCCTGCCGCCCATGCCGAGCGAGGCGAGGTTCCCTTCGAGGTAGGGGCCGCCGATGCTGTCGAGCACGACGTCGACGCCCTTCCCGCCCGTCAGCTCCTGGATCCGCTCCGCGAACTTCTCGGTGCGGTAGTTGATCGCCGCGGCCGCGCCGAGCTCGACGCAGCGCCGGCACTTCTCGTCGCTGCCGGCGGTGACGTAGCAGCGGCCGCCGGCCTCGTTCACGAGCTGGATCGCCGCGGTGCCGACGCCGCTTCCGCCGCCGTGGACGAGGAGCGAGCCGCCGTCGGGAAAGCGTCCGTACTGGAAGACGTTCGAGAAGACGGTGAGGTACACCTCGGGGACGCCGCCCGCGTGAACGAGATCGAGCGCCTCCGGCACGCGCAGCACCGAGCCGTGGTGCGCGACCGCTTCCGCCGCGTATCCGCCGCCGGGAAGGAGAGCCATCACGCGGTCGCCGCGCGCGAAGCCGGAGGGGACCTTCGCGCCGACCTCGAGGACCTCGCCCGCGCACTCGAGGCCGAGGATCGGCGAAGCGCCCGGCGGCGGCGGATAGAAGCCGCGGCGTTGCAGGAGGTCCGCGCGGTTGACGGCCGTCGCGACGACGGCGATGCGGACGTCCTCCGGTCCGAGCGCGGGTGCCGGCGCCTCGTCCCAGCGCATCACGTTCTCGTCTCCCGGCTGGTCGATGATGATGGCTTTCAAAGCTCGTCTCCTCCGGCGAAGCGTGCTGCCGCGAGCGAGTCTGCCATTTGGGCCGGTCCTCTCGCCACCCGGGGCGCGCCCTTCGCGAGCAGCGCACGGCGGAGAGGAGTGGGCGCTCACTCGTTCGGCGGAACCCCATCTGCTGCTCGAGGAGCCCAGACGCCCTTCAAGGATCCGCAGGTGATGTTCTCATCATGGAGCCGGCGCGAGATTGCCCGCTCCACGCCGCCGGCATAGGACGCGAATTCACGCCGCCGCCTCGCCTCCGGGATGCGATCGAGGCGAACGAGATCGAAGCCCAGCACGCTCTGGAAGAGGACGAGATAGTCTCCCTCGCGGTTCAGCCGGGCCGCAGCGTCGATCAGGCGCTGTCTTCCCGCCCCGAACTCGGGCGGATAGAACCAGTCGAGCGGAAGCGCGTTCTCGACCTCGAGCGCGGGATAGACCCAAGCGTTGTCCGGAAGGACGGTGACGCGCCGCGCCGGATGGCGGCGTATGCAGTCCACGAGCTCGGCGACGGATGCCGCCGTCCGTGGGTTCGTTCGCAGCGCGCCGAATGCGGGAACGATCGGCCCGAGCGAGGTCGTCATCCCCTCCGGCGGGCCATCGTAGTACGGGTGCGCGCGCGCGATCGAGAACACGCTCACCGTCCAGCCGAAGGCGAGCACCGTCACGGCCAGCGCAGCGGCGTGAAGCGGAGGTGCGAGTGCTCCCACGGGGCGCGGTGCGCCTTCCCAGAGGAGCGTGAGGGCCGCGAGAGCGAGCGATCCCCCGACCAGATTCGCGTTGGGGTATCCCCACGACAATGTCGTCATCCAACCGAGCACGAGCAACGCGAGCGCCGCACCGGAGGCGCGCCGCTCGGTGATCCCTTGCCAGAGCACCAGCACAGCCAGCACCCACACGAGCATCGTGCCCCAGTCGTTGGCGTCGCCAGCCCACGTCAGTTGCCGCCCCAGCGCCAGACGAAGAATCACGTAGGTTGCCACCGCGCGGAGCGCCCAGGAGCAACCGATCGCGAGCCCGGTTTGGAGGATCTTCCGGCGCGCGGCCATGTCGACCGCGGTCACCGCGACGAGAAGCACACCGAGGTCGAGAACCCTGCCGTACCGGGTGCCGATGGCCTGAAGCAGCGCATCGCCCCATACCGGCCTCGCACCGAGGATCTGGTCGAGCATCGCACGGAAGCCGCCCGCCCAGGCCACGACGGCAACGTAGAGGAATCCCGGGATCGCGCCGGTCGCGAGAGCAGTGATCGCGATGCGAATCCGTTCCCGCATCGCCATCGCCGGGAGAGAGACAAGGAGCCACACGAGACCGAGCAGCGGCGCCGCGAAGTAGCTCTGCTTCATGAGCGGCACCGCGCCGAGCAAGAAGAATCCGAGCGCGACTCGTCCTCGCCTCGCCGATCGCGCGCCCACATCGACCAGAACGAGCCCGAGGGCGACGAGCAGGATCGCGTCGATGGTGCACTAAGCCATCAGCGGGAAGCTGTGCACGTTGATCAGGACCGACGCGGCCCACGCAATCGTCTCGACAGGACGCCAACGTCCGGGACCGCGGCGGAAGACGAGCGTCGCAAGAGCGGTCGAGTAGAGGACGACCTCGAGCAGCCCGATCAGCCGCGACGCTTCGAGCAGCGGGAGCGGCACGAGGAAGTCCAACGCGTGGAACGCGGCCGAGCCGACCGGTCGAGGTGAAATGAAATCGCGATGCGGAAACTCGCCGTTCAGCAGCCGCCACGTCTGCGCCAGGAAGTAGCCTTCGTCGGTCGGACAAAACCCCAGCAGGCAGGCCGAGTAGAACGCCCATCCGGTGAGGATCAGAGCGACTGCGAGGAAACGGAGGGGCACTCCGGACGGCTCGCTTGGCTCTCGAGCTGGTTCGAAGGAGGAAGACGGGTCCATACGGAGCGGGAAGACTCGCGCAAACGAGAATACACTGCTGCCGGGACGCCGCTAGACCCTAGCGGCCGCGGGCGCGGCGGAGGGAGACGCCGGCCTCGCGAAGGCAGAGCGTCGCCGCCTCCTCCGGGGTCGCCGCCGCGAGGAACGCTTGCACCTGCGGGTCCTCCTTCTCGACGGCTCGGGCGTAGTAGCGCGCCGCAGGATCCGAAGCACGGAGGTCCTCGAAGACCGTCAAGCGAAACCAGCCGCGCGCCTTCTCGCCGAACTCGATCACGAATTCCGCCTCGCCCACGACGCGCGCGGCCTCGACGACCGCGTCGGCCAACGGGATCTGCTGCCAATCCATCGTCACGACCTCCCTCCGTCACGACCTCGATCCGGGCTCGCGGGAACGAACGGCCAGAGCCACCACTCGCTCGGCCAGCGCTCGACGAAGCCGCGCATGACGTCGACGAGCTGCCCACAGGTCGCGTCCGCTTCGCCGGGCTCGACGAGCGGTCCGTACTCGACGCGAAGGCGGCCGTTCTCGCGCAAGCCGACGAACGGCCGGAGCGGGACGCGCGTCAGCCGCGCGAGCGTCGTCACCCCGGCGGCGAAGCGCACGCGCTCGCCGCCGATCTCCACGTCCGCCGCGCGATCGACGACGTCGCCCGGCACGTCGACGACCGCATAGAGCGAGCGTCCCTCGACCAGCTCCGCGCGCGCCTGCAGGAGACCGTCGCCCGCGGAGTCGAGGAGCGGCCGTCCCGCGAGCGACTCGAGCCACGCGACCTTCGCCGTGCCGAAGACGCGCTTCGCCGCCGGCATCGGATTCGAAGCGTCGAGACGCCGTCCGACCGCGTGCAGGTTCAACCCGCGCACGCGACAGAGGTGCAGATAGGCGAGGATCGGGCTCCCGAAATGGAGCCCGGCGTAGATCACCGGCCCCGTCTCCATCGGCGCGTCGCCGCCGGCGCCGAGGAAGCGCGCGAGCGCTTCCGGCCTGCGCATGAAGTACGCGGCGTCCGCTTCCTCGCGCGCCTCGGACGAGAGAGCAGCGTGATACACCCACGCCGCGTCCGCGGCGGGCTTCCCGAGCCAGGCCGAGATGCGATTGACGGCCGTCTCCCGCCGGCGCGCGTCGCGACCGTACTCGATCGAAGCGACGACGCGCGCGTATGCCGCTCCGCACGCGAAGCTTCTCGCCGCGAGGGGCAGCAGCACGCGATAGCGAAGCTCCGTCCAGGAAGCGGATCCCGCTCGCGAGCCCGGCGCGCCGCGATTCCCGTCGCGCGTCACGCGCGTCACCCGCGTCACCCGTCGCTCAGGGGCGAAGCTCGAGGACCATGTGGAAGCGCGTCTGCGTGGCGCGCCGGAAGCTCCGGAAGCCGGCCGCCTCTGCGACCTCGCGCAGACGACCCTCGCCGGCTTGCGCGCCGAGCGCCTCCGCACCGGCGCCCTGCGACATCGCCGAAGGCGTGCAGACGAGCGTCGAGGCGGCATAGTAGACGCGGCCGACGGGCGTCAGGTTCTCCTCGACGCGATCGCTCGCGAGCGGCTCGACGAGCATCCACGTCCCGTCCGGCGCGAGGGACTGGCGCACGTGCTTCGCGACGCCGACCGGATCGCCCATGTCGTGCAGGCAGTCGAAGAACGTGACGAGATCGTAGCCGGCGCCGGGATAGGAGGCTGCCGGTGCGACCTCGAAGCGGCACGTCTCCGCGAGTCCCTCGCGAGAGGCCGCTTCGCGCGCCGTCTCGATCGACGGTCCGTGATCGTCGAAGCCGACGACCTGCGCGCGCGGGAACGCGCGAGAGAGGAGACGCGCGGAGTGACCGACGCCGCAGCCGACGTCCGCGACGCGCCCGCCGCCCTCGAGCTTCGCGACGACGCCGTCGAGCGACGGAAGCCACGTGCGCACGAGATGGTTCGCGTACGCGGGGCGGAAGAAGCGCGCCGTCCCCTCGAACACGCCGGGATGGTGCGCGCTCCACGGAATGCCGTCGCCGCTCCGGAACGCCTCGGTCAAGCTCTCGTCGGCGCGCGCGGCGGAGATGCCGAGGAGAAACCCGCCGAGCATGCAGACCGGGCTCGCCTCGTCCGCGAGTGCTGCCGCCTGCTCCTCCGTGAGCGCGTAGCGATCGGTCGCAGCGTCGTACGCGACGTAGCCCGCCGCGGCCTGCGCGCGAAGCCACTCGCGCACCGGGCGCTCCTTGGTCCCGGTCCGCTCGGCGAGCTCCGCGGAGGTCGTCGGCCCGGCCGCCGCCATCGCCCGGTAGAGACCGAGCCGATCTCCGACGACGACGAGCGCGCTCGTCAAGCAGGCGCCGACGTCGGCGAGAGCGCGGTCGAGGAACGCCTGCATCCGTTCGCGGTCGATCGCCACGTCTGGCCCGCGCTACCACCTGACCGGCACGGTCACAACCCGCCGCACTGGCGAAAGGGCCTCAAACCAGCGACCATCCTGCCGATGCCGGCCTCCGGAGCACCGACGCGCCCTCTCCCGGGACAGCTCGATCCGCCACTCCCGAGCGAGGAGCACCGCATGCTCCGCGACCTCGTGCGCGGCTTCGCCGCCGAGGAGGTCGAGCCGCAGGCGAGCGCGAACGATCACGCCGGCACGCTGAACGTCCCGCTCCTGCGGCGCGCCGGCGAGCTCGGGCTTCTCGGCGTCACGGTCCCGTCGGAGGACGGCGGAGCCGGCCTCGACGCGACGGCCGCCGTCATCGTGCACCACGAGCTCTCGAAGTGCGATCCGGGCTTCACCCTCGCGTACCTCGCGCACGCGATCCTCTTCGTGAACAACCTCCATCACGCCGCGAATCCCGCTCAGCGCGCGCGCTTCATCCCGAAGGCGATCTCGGGCGAGTGGATCGGCGCGATGGGCATGACGGAGCCCGGCGCGGGCACCGACGTGCTCGGCATGCAGACGACCGCGCGCCGGAGCGGCGACGGCTACGTGCTGCAGGGTCGGAAGACGTTCATCACGAACGCGCCCGACGCGACCTGCTTCCTCGTCTACGCGAAGGTCGACGGGAAGATCACGGCCTTCCTCGTCGAGCGCTCCTACGAAGGCTTCGCGAGCGGGCCGCCGATCGAGAAGATGGGCATGCGCGCCGCACCGATGTCCGAGCTGATCTTCGAGGGCTGCTTCGTGCCGGCCGAGAACCTCCTCGGCGCGGAAGGCGCCGGCATGGTGCACATGATGCGGAACCTCGAGATCGAGCGGCTCTGCCTCGCCGCGATGAGCCTCGGGATCGCGGATCGCTGCGTCGCGACGATGGCGCACTACAGCATCGAGCGCGAAGCCTTCGGCAAGCCGATCGCGGAGTTCGGCCAGATCCAGCGCTACGTCGCCGACTCCTTCGCGAAGACGGAGGCCGCGCGCACGCTGATCTACGCGGTCGCGGCCGACGTCGCCGCCGAGCGCCGGAACCGGATCGGCACCGACGCCGCGAAGCTCTTCGCGGCCCCCGTCGGCAAGGAGGTCGCGGACAACGCGATGCAGGTGCTCGGCGGCTGGGGGTACTGCTCGGAGTTCACGGTCGAGCGGCTCCTGCGCGACGCGAAGCTCCTCGAGATTGGCGGCGGCACGCTCGAGTCCCACCAGAAGAACCTGACCCGCGATCTCACCCGGGCACTGGCGCGCTCGGCATGACGGACTCGACCCTGCTCGTCCGCGCGACGCTGGCCCTGTACGCGGACGCGCTTCGCCAGAGCACGTACGCCCTCGGCCGGCACGTCTGGATCGTCGGTCTCGTGCCCGCGTACACGCTCGGGCTCGGCGTCGTCACGGGCCTCGGACAGCAGCTCGGGTTCCTCGGCGGCTTCCTCGTCTTCCTCGCCGTCGCCGCGTGCGCGAGCTCGTTCCTCGCGGTGATCAGCGAGGCGATCGCGAACCAGCGGTTCCGGATCGAGAACCTGGGTCAGACGTTCGGGCGCTTCTTCTCGCGCGTCGTGACGGTCTTCTTCGTGTTCTGGATCATCCAGCTCCTGCTCGCGATGATCGTGTCGGAGAACCCGAACCTCCTCTGGCTCCTGATCGCGGTGAACGCGGGCATCTTCCTCTTGTTCAACCCCGTTCCGGAGCTGATCTACCAGGGGACGACGGACGGGATGGCGCTCCTGAACGATGCCGTCCAGTTCATGCGCGACAACCTCGTCGAGTGGCTCGTACCGCTCGCGATCCTCCTCGCGCCGTTCTTCCTGATCGATCCGCGGCTCGGCTTCGTCGCGATGGCGCGCATCGACGTGACGAACGGTCTCGAGGTGGTGATCGGGGTCGTCCACGAGTGGATCCCTCTCGGCGAGCCCGCGGGAACGCTCGTCGCGACGACGATCGCGAGCTTCCTGATCGTCTGGGCGATGCTCTTCCGCGGCTACCTCTTCCGCGCGCTCGCGCGCTCGGGCCGCCGCCAGCGCATCTTCGACGCGCGCGTGCGCGGCCTCTGAGCGTTGATGGACGTCGATCGAGCATCGAACCTCCGCGCGCCGAAGGCGCGCGGCCGAGCGCAAGCGAGCGGGGAGAGGAGGCTCCTCGCGGCTTTGCCGCGTGGAGGAGAGGGGCGGCGCCCCTCTCCGTGAAGATGTTTCGGGCGCTGCGGTCGCGGAACTTCGCGCTCCTCCTCGCCGGATCGTTCGCGGCGAACGTCGGCATCTGGATGCAGAGCGTCGCGCTCGGCTGGCTGATCTACAGCCTGACGAGCTCCGCTTCGTGGCTCGGCCGGATCGGCTTCGCGCAGTCACTGCCGACGCTCGTCTTCGGGTTCGTCGGCGCGGCCTTGATCGAGCACCTCGACCGGAAGCGCGTGATGGCGGCTTCCGCGCTGCTCTACGCCGGTTCCGCGTTCGCGCTCGCCTTCCTGACGATCACGCATCTGGTCGAGATCTGGATGGTGATCGCGCTCTCGTTCGTGACCGGCGTCGCGACGGCGCTCTACATGCCGGTCTTCCAGGCCTCGATTCCGAGCCTCGTCCCGCCCGAGGACCTGATGAACGCGATCTCGCTCAACTCCCTGTCGTTCAACGTCGCCCGGGTGATCGGCCCGCTGGTCGCCGGAGCCGTGATGACGGCCGCGGGCGAGGGGTGGTGCTTCGCGGCGAACGGCATGGGCTTCCTGGTCCTCGTCGCGACGATCCTCGCGATGCGGATGCCGAGCCGGCAGACGGGCCGCACCGGACCCCTCGGGCGCTCGCTGGTCGCCGGCCTCGACTACGCGCGGCGCCATCCGGTGATCCGCGCGATGCTGCTCCTCTGCTTCACGCTGAGCCTCTTCGGCTTCCCATTCGTCGTGCTGATGCCGGCGCTCGCGAAGGACGTGCTCGGCCAGGGCGCCGACGGGTTCACGCACCTCTTCTCCTCGGTCGGCGCCGGCGCCGTCGTCGGCGGCCTCGGTCTCGCCCTCGCGGGAGACGTGCGCCGGAAAGGGGACCTGATCGTCGGCTGCGCCCTCGCCTTCGGCCTGCTCCTGGTCGTCGTCGCGAACAGCGCGAGCTTCGTCGGTGCGGCGGTCGCCTTCGGCTTCGTCGGCGCGGCGATGATCATCTGCATCGCCTCGCTGAACACGCTCGTGCAGATGACGGTCGACGAGAACATGCGGACGCGCGTGATGAGCATGGTGACCGTGTCGCTCTTCGGGCTGCCGACGCTCGGCGCCTGGATGCTCGGCGCGATCGGCGACCGGATCGGCATCCCGGCCGCGCTTTCGCTCGGCGGCGGAATGGTCGCGACCGCGGCCGTCGCGGTCTTCCTCTTCGCACCGGAGGTGCGCGAGGTCGGAGCGAAGGCGTGACGACGCGCGCGCTGGACGACGTCCGGGTGCTCGAGCTCGGACAGGTCTACAACGCGCCGTACTGCGGGCTCCTTCTCGCCGCGCAGGGCGCGGACGTCATCAAGGTCGAGCCGCCGGGCGGCGAGATCATCCGAAGGCCCGCGGTCTCGCCCGGAGGGGCGAGCTATTCGTTCCTGATGCTGAACGCCGACAAGCGCGGCGTGACGCTCGATCTGAAGAAGCCGGAGGGACGCGAGCTCTTCCTTCGCCTCGTCGAGAAGGCGGACGTGGTCCTCGAGAACTTCAGCGAGGGCGCGCTCGCGCGTCTCGGCCTCGCCTACGATGTGCTCGCGGCGTGCAACCCGCGCATCGTGCTCGCGTCCGGGCGCGGCTACCGGCCGGGCAGCCCGTACGAGTCCTTCGCCGCGATGGACTTCACGATCCAGGCGATCTCCGGGCACATGGCGATCACGGGATTCCCCGACAGCCCGCCGGTGAAGGCCGGCGCGACGTTCTGCGACATGCTCGGCGCGACGCACCTCTTCGCCGCGATCCTCCTCGCGCTGCGCGAGCGCGAGCGCACCGGCCGCGGGCGCGCGCTCGAGGTCGCGATGCTCGACGCGACGTTCCCGTCGCTGATGTCGTACGCTTCGCCCTATCTCGAGACCGGAAACGATCCCGGCCGCGTCGGCAACCGGCACGCGGTACCGGGCTCGGCGCCGTACGGGAGCTTTCCGACGAAGGACGGCTGGGTGGCGATCATGTGCGTGACGGACGAGCACTGGGCGAGCTTCTGCGAGGTCTGTCCGGATCCGCTGCTCGCAGACGACGAGTCGCTTCGGCGGATGCCGAACCGCGGCCCGCGGCGCGACTGGATCGAGGAGCGCGTCGCCGCGTGGACGCGCGACCTGCCGCGCGTGGAGCTCCTCGATCTCCTCGTGCCGAAGGGGATTCCGTGCGCTCCGGTGCGCTCGCTCGGCGAAGCGCTCGACGATCCGTACAACGTCGCGCAGGGCCTCCTTCGACCGGTCGCGGTCGAGGGACGCGGCGAGGTGCGCGTGCTCGGGAGCCCGATCCGGCTCGAGGACGAGGTCTCTACGCCGCGCCGTCCGCCGCCCAGGCTCGGCGAGCACAACCGCGAGGTGTACGGCGGGCTCCTCGGGCTCGCGGACGACGAGCTCGAGAGGCTCGTGCGCGGCGGCGTGCTGTAGGCGCGTTGTCGCAACCGGCGACGCGACATCCAGGAATCCTTGGTGCGTCCGATGGAGCTCCGAGCGCTCGCCGCCGGATGGCCAAAGACCACCGTGGCTCGCACGTGTGCGGTGGCGACGACATGGCCTCATCGATCCTGCGGGCGTACCCGGGTACGGAGCGCGGCTCGCGAGGCCCTTCGCGGGCGCACTCAAGCGATCTCTTCGGACTCCGTGCCGCGGCGGAGGGCCAGGATCATCGTGCTCGTCTCGAGCATCTCCTCGCCGAGGATCACCAGAGCGAGAAGGACGACCCACTCGGTCGACAGCATCCAGCCGATGCCGAAGCCGATCACGCAGAGGCCGAGGATGATCCGCCGGCCGCTCCGCGCGATCGCGAGCGCCCGCGCCGGGTCGCGGAGCTCCGCAGGGAGACCGCGCCAGCGACGGACTGCGCGTGCGACGAGCCACGCTCCCAGGAGCACCAGGAGCCAGGCCGGTCCGGTCCGCCAGGGTGTCGTCAAAAGCGCTTCCACGTTCCTCACCTCGCTCTCTCGTCGAATCACGGCAGCAAGCTCCAGACCAGGCGGAAGAGCCGAGATCTCGCAGCGGCGCGTGGCGACCTCATGCGCAGCGTCGCGAGCGTGCAACGCCGCGTGGCGTGCCCGCGGCGAAGGAACGAGTGCGCTCCCCGGAGACCTTGGAAAACCAGGCTCGACCGTGGACACTTCCGCCGGCATGAAACACGCTCTGAAGAGCGTCCGGCGGCGCTCGGGCCGCACCAAGGAGGCGACGATGCTGCAGCTCTTCGATCACCCACTCAGCCCGTACGCGCTGAAGGTGCGCATTCTCCTCTACGAGAAGGGGCTCGAGTTCGAGAAGAAGGAGATCCGCCGTCACGACCAGCGCGACGAGCTCCTGCGCCTGAACCCGCGCGGCGAGGTACCGGCGCTCCGCGACGGCGACGTCGTCATCTACGACTCGCGTGTCATCGCCGAGTACGTCGAGGATCGCTGGCCGACGCCCCCGATGCTCCCGCCCGATCCCGCCGGTCGCGCGCGTGCCCGCGCGATCGAGCTCGTCGCCGACACGCAGGTCGACGCGTGCGCGGTCGGCGTCGCGCTCTTCGGCTTCTTCCGGCCGGCGCTGAAGGAGACGCACCCCGAGGCGCTCGCTCGCACGACCGAGCTTCTCCGGAAGCACCACGAGAACCTCGACCGCGAGCTCGCCGGCCGCGAGCACTTCGCCGGACCGTTCTCGCGCGCGGACATCGCCGTGCTCCCGCACGTCGCGATGCCCGCGGCGATCGGCTTCGGCGTCCCTCCCGAGTGCACGAGGTTGACGGCGTGGCTCGAGCGCGTGCAGTCGCGGCCGAGCGCGCAGCGCGCGATGCAGGACGCCTTCGCGGCGTTCGCGGAGTCCCAGGAGGAGAAGGACCCGTTCTTCGCGCACGACCGGTTGCACTGGCGAAACGACCGCATCGAGTACCTGCTCCGCGTCGGCCTCGGGCCGTGGCTCCTGGACGAGCTGCGCGCGGACCGCGCGTTCTTCTCGCCGGTGCCTTGACGACGAGGACGAAGCCGAACGTGCGTCGACACTCGTCGACGAGGACGAAGCCGAACGTGCGTTGACACTCGTCGACGCGGCCGAACACCGTTCCCTTCGTCAGCATCCCCGCGAACCTCCTCTACACGGGCGGCGTGCGTGATCGTCGATGGACGCTCGAGGCGCTCGACTGGGAGACGGGGGAGTCGGCGTTCCACGACGTCCTCGGAAGCAGCCGCTACGAGGGCTTCTTCTCGGGCGTGGCGCTCGACCGGAGCGGGCACCTGATCCTCGGCGCGCCGTTCGGGAAGTTCCGGATCGAGCGGCTGCCCTGGGCCCTACTCGTCCTTCGCAGGCTCCCAGACGGGCAGCGTCACCGCGTCGTTCAATCGCTCGAAGACGACGCGCACGCGCAGGCCGAGCCGCATCTCCTGCGGCCAGCAGCGCACCATGTACCCGACGAGGCGCGGTCCCTCGTCGAGCTCGACCACGACGAGGATCAACGGAAGCAGGTGCCGGAACGCCGGCAGGAACGGCTCCTGCGCGACGACCCACGTGTAGACGCTGCCCAAGCCCGATGCCTCCACCCACTCGAGCCGGCCGCCCTTCCAGTACGCGGGCTTCGGCGGCCAATGGTACGCACCGGTCTCGCGATCGCGCTGCACGAGGAGACGCTTCGCGACGCAGCCTTCCCAGAACGGCCTCGTCACCGGATGCTCGACGTCGGGCAGCGGGTAGTCGGGATGAAGCTCCGTCACGCTCCCTGCTTCGCCGAGCCGCGCGGGCGGCGCAAGGAGCGCCACCCGCGCGCTCGTATTGGATCAGTATGCCCGGACCGCGGACACGCAGGTGTTGCCCGCGGCGAGCGTCACCGCTCGTGCCTCCGCTCCGACGCCGAGCATCAGCCCGGCCACCACGATGGTTCTGATCCGCATCTTCTTTTCCTTTCTCCGTTGGCTCCGTTGCAGTTTGCAGCGTGGGTCACCGGAGGAAAGGGCGGCCGGGAGCAGAGTGGGCCGGACCTTAGGAAACGTGTCGCGCCCTTTGCAAGGCCGCTTCACTCCACAAAGGATTCGAAGGCGTCCCGCAAACCGAAGTAGGCGGGCTTGCGGACGTAGCTCTCGTCCAGCGGCAGCGGATCGAGGTCGGGGCCGAGGGACGTGTCGAGCCACGTGTGCCGATCTCGTGAATCCCCAGAGCGTGAAACGCGAAGTCGAAGACGCCGCGCGCGGGCTACGTCATGTCCCACTTCATCGCAGTCTCGGCGGTCAGCGAGTCGCGGAGAGAAGCGTGCGCACGCCGCGAGCGATGATCACGTCCTCGCGCGCGGCGACGACCTCGACACGGAAGTCGCCGAGGAAGCGCACGCGCGTCACCACGGCTTCGCGCACGTCGGCGCGGTTCTCGCCGACGCCGCCGCTGAACACGATCACGTCGAGGCCCGCGAGTGCCGCCGCCATCGCCGCGACCGCCTGCGCGACCCGGTACGTGTAGACGCCGAAGCCGAGCGGCGTATCGAGCCCACCGAGCGCCGCGAGCCCCGACTCCTTCTCGAGCGCGCGATCGAGCTCTTCCACGGAGAGCCCGTGCTCGCGCATCAGATAGAGAAGCGCGCCCGGATCGACCGATCCCGAGCGTGTCGCCATCGGCACGCCTTCGAGCGGGCTGAAGCCCATCGTCGTGTCGACGGAGCGTCCGTCGCGCACCGCGCTCACCGAGCAGCCGCCGCCGAGGTGACAGACGACGAGGCGCGGCACCCGGATCTGCGAAGCCGCCCACGCGACCGATAGGCCGTGGAAGCCGTACCGGCGGACGCCGAACGAATCGCGCCAGCGCCGCGGGAGCGCGTACGTCGCCGCTTCTTCCGGGATCGTCGCGTGGAACGCGGTGTCGAAAACGGCGACGTGCGGGACGTCCGGCAAGCGTCGCCGCGCTTCGGCGATGCCGTCGAGCGCCACCCGGTTGTGCAGCGGAGCGAGCGGCTCCAGCTCGTGCAGAGCGCGCTTCACGTCGTCGTCGACGACGACGGGCTCGCGAAAGCGGCTCCCGCCGTGCACCACGCGGTGACCGACCGCGCCGACGCCCGACGGAACCGCTTGGAGAGACTCGACCTTCGTCGACGCCTCGCCCGCGTCGACGACCGAGAGCTTGAGGCTCGTCGAGCCCGCGTTGACGACCAGCACTCCCGCGCAACTCGAAGGCGGCACGGCTACCCCGCCCGGTACATGAACTCCTCTCGGACGATCTTGCCGTTCTTCACGGTGTAGACGCCGATCTCCTCCATCGACTCGCGCTGGCCGGTCGACTTCGTCTCGATGCCCATCTTGAAGCGCACGGAGAATCCGGTCGCGCCGACGAACGGGCCCTCGACCTCGGCGCCGTGCACGACGTGATCGGCTTCCCAGGTCGCGTTCTTCTGCAGAACGGACTTTCGACCGCTCCACTCCATCGACATGCCGAGGCCCTCGACGGAGACGACGCCCGGCGCCCACCACTTCGCGTAGACCTCGTCGCCCTTGCCGGAGCGGACGAGCTTCACGAGGTCGTTCCCGACCTCGAGCGGCGAAGCGCCCTTCCCGGTCTTTACCTGCTTCGGCGCAGCGCTCTTCGCCTTCGGGCTCCCGGCCTTCTTCTTGGCCTTCTTGTCCGATTTCGCCTTGGCCTTGCCCGCCTTCTTCTTGCCCTTCTTCTTGGTCGCCATCGCTTCCGCTCTCCTCTCGTTCGTTCTCCGCCCACTCTGCGCAAACCAGAAAGCCAACCGTGTGTCTACGGGCCCCGATCCGTCACTCCGCGCGCACGATCATCGCGCTCGTCGCGACGCCGGAGGCCCCGGTGACGAGCACCGCCTCGCAGCCGTCGACCTGCGACGTCGACGTTCCGCGGACTTGACGCACGGCCTCGAGGATCAGGTTGAAGCCGTGGACGTACGCTTCGCTCAGGCCGCCCCCGGACGTGAGCACCGGCAGGTCGCCGCCCAGCTCGATCCGCCCGCCTTCCGTGAACGGTCCGCCCTCGCCGCGCGCGCAGAAGCCGTAGTCCTCGAGGCCGAGGATCACGAGCGGCGTGAACGCGTCGTAGATCTGCGCGCAGTCGATGTCCTTCGGCCCGATCGCGGAGCGCGCCCAGAGCTGGCGCGCGCACGGGACCGCCGTCGTCTCCATGTCCGGCACGTTGTAGTTGGCGAGGTGGACCGGATTCGGTCCCGACGCCTGCGCGGCGGAGTGCACGAGGACCGGCTTCCGGCGGAGGTCGCGTGCTCTCTCGACCGTCGTGACGACACACGCGAGCGCGCCGTCCGTCTCGAGGCAGCAATCGTAGAGCGTCAGCGGATAGCCGATCACGCGTCCACCGAGATACGTCTCCATGTCGAGCGGACGATCCTGCATCATCGCGCCGGGGTTGCGGTTCGCGTGCTTTCGCGCGGCGATGGCGACGTTGCCGAGATGCTCGCGCTTCGTCCCGTAGAGGAGCATGTGCCGGTGCGCCCACATGCCGATCACGTCGACGGGCCGGATCAGGCCCCACGGGACGTGCAGCGCCTTGTCCTCGGTGACGAGCTCGCGCTCCTGCGCCCAGGGGCGCGAAGCCTTGCCGCCGCGGTTCCGTGCGCGATGGCAGACGACCGTCGTCGCGAGCCCGCAAGCGATCGCCGCGGCGGCGTGCAGGATCGTCGCGCACGAGGCTCCGCCGCCGTACGAGATCTTGTCCCACCACTGCAGGTTCGAGACGCCGAGACCGCGCGCGAGCGTCACCTCGTGCGTGTGCTCCAGGTCGAACATCGAGATGCCGTCGACGTCCTCGGCGGCGAGGCCGGCGTCGTCGAGGGCGAGCTGGATCGCCTCGATCGCCGTGTCCGAGATCGGGCGTCCGACGTCCTTCGCGAACGGAAGCTGTCCGATGCCGACGATCGCGACGCGATCGCGGATCCGCGCGAAGAGATCCTCGTCGACGGTCTTCGGCGACGCCATGGCTCGGCGTTGCCATACCGGAGCGAGCCGGTCCTCGCGACGGGAGGGCGGGTCAGGCTGCGGCGGACGTCAGCCGTTCCTCGCGGGGTGCGACGACGGTGTTCTCCTGTACGCCGAGATCGATCGCCCCGTCGTCGGTGCGGATCGCCGCCTTCACGCGGTCGCCCGGACGGAGGAAGCGCGGATTGCCGGCATTCATCTTGACGAAGTTCGCCCACTTCACGTGATCCGGGAGGAGCTTGCCGACGAGGAGCGCGAGCCCGCCCGGCGCGCGCAGCGCGCAGCCGCCCGGCGTGCCAGTCGCGATCAAGTCGCCGGTCGAGAGGTCCTGCAACGCGGAGAGCTCCGTCAGCGTCGGCGCGGGCGTGAAGATCATGTCCTCGGCGAGGCTGTCCTGACGGATCTCGTCGTTCACCCGGAGCGAGAGCCGAAGGGACGCGAAGCGAGCGAGGTCCGCCGCGTCGACCAGCGTCAAGTAGGGTCCGACGGGGCCGAACGTGCGGTAGCTCTTCCCCTTGTAGAACTGCGTCTGCAGGAGCTGCACGTCGCGCGCGCTGACGTCGTTCACGAGGACGAGGGCCGCCACGTAGTGGTGCAGATTTTCCTCGGTCACCGCGACGGGGCCGTCGAGATCGCGTCCGACGACGAGCCCGATCTCGACCTCGTAGTCGAGGAGACGGACGTGCGCCGGCCGCACGATGTCCGTGTCCGCCGGCGCGAGGCAGGAGGACGCCTTCCGGAAGATCATGTTGAAGGACGCGCGCTCAGGATCGAGCCCGGATTCGCGCATGTGGCTCCGGTAGTTGATCCCCTGACAGATGAACTGCTGGTTCCGCGTGATCGGGCAGAGAAGCTCGACGCTTCGGGGCGAGAGCGCCTCGCCCACGGGGAGACGCGCTGCCACCGCGCGCGCCTCAGCGGCTCCTTCGCGCAGGAAGTCGCGCGTCGTCGCGTACGAGCCCGGGATCGGGGTGATGCTTCCCGCGCGGGCCACGCCCCAGAGGGCTTCGCCGCCTTGACGATAGTGGATCACGTTGATGGCCATGAGAAACCTCCCCTTCCTCGCTCTAGCGGGAGAGCGCTTTCGCCACGCCGATCAGCTTGCCGAGGCTCAGGTCCTCGCTCTGGAACAGGGCGGAGACGAGCTGGATCGCCTTCCGCGGGCTCATCGACGTGTCGAAGAAATCGCGCGGCAAGGGCGGCCCCCACTGCGCGAGGCTGCCGCGCCCGAACGGGCTCGTCGCCGTCGGAACGGACGCGTCGAAGAGGTCGCCGTCCGTGTAGTGCTCGTGCATCATCCCGTCGGGATCGCGCCAGTAGTCGAAGATCTGGCTGCCGAGGAGATGGCGCCCGACGCCCCAGGAGTGCTTCCACCCTCGACGACGGAGGTGCTCTCCGCCCATCGCGACCGCGTCGAGATCCTGCACCTCGAACGCGGCATGCTCGAACGACTCGGCGAAGCCGGCTGCGACCGCGATCGTGTGGTGATCGGACGGCGTCTCGCCGCGATCGCAGCGCAGGAACGCGATCACCGGTCCCGCCTCGGGTCGGTCCGCGAGCGCCTGGTAGTCGGAGACGATCAGGCCGAACGTCCGCATCAGCCAGAGCAGCATGCGCGAGTGATGGCACGTCTGGAGCACGACGTGTCCGAGACGATGCACCTGCGCCGGGGCGACGGGCGGACGCTGCGCGGCGTTCAGGCGAACCTTCTCCGAGACGAAGTTCGCGGAGAGAGGCGGACGAATCGGCAGGCGCGGCGCCGCTTCGCGTCCGCAAACGACGTGCACCTCGAGGCCGTTCGGCGCCGTCGAGCGTACGCGCTGGCCGCCGCCCGGACCGTCGACGGGCTCGATCGGTGAAGCGCCCGCGTGCTCGACGAGGCGTCGCAGGTCATCGATGCTCGCCGCGCGGAGCCCGAAGCCTGCGAATCGCGGCGTGTCGCCGCGGCGCAGGACGTAGCAGTACGGGTCTTCGCCGTGGCCGCGCAGGTAGATCGCATCCTCGGTTCGCTCCACGCGGACGAGGCCGAAGTCCGTCAAGAAGCGCTCGCTCGCCTCGAGGTCGGGCTTCTCGAAGGTCACATACGCGAGCTCGAGGACGCGGACGAGCGGCTCGTCGGCGCGACCGCGAGCGAGCTCCGTCCGGTCTCGCTCGTTCAGCGGCTGCAGCTCGGTGCTCATCGTTTCGTCCTTCTCTTCTCCCGGCTACGCCGCCCGACGCGCGGATGCGGTGACGACTCCGCGGAGGAGGCTCTCGAACGCCGCCGTCGCCTCCACCGCCGCCCGTGGCTCGAGCTCCGCCGCGCAGAACCGATCCGGACGGACGGCGACGATCGAGCACGCCTTCCCGAACCACTCGGCGAGATGGCCGGTCTCGTCGATGATGGTACCGTCCGTCGCCTTCGCTCCGCGCGGGAGCACGTGCACGAGGCGCGCGCCGAGCCCGCGCCAGTACGCGAGCGTGCCGACGTCGAGCGTCTTCGCGGGGTCTGCGTCGTAGCCGACGACCGCGAATCCCGGACCGAGCACGTCGTCGAGCGGGACCGTCTCGCCGCCGGAGGTGCGCACCTGCGGTTGGAAGATCATCTGTCCCGCGAGACGCGAAGCCTCGTCCCTCCCGCCTTCCGACGGGACGAAGACGCCGCGACGCATGCGCGGCGCGCGGAGCGAGCGCATCAGCGAGCGCTCGATGACTTGCTGGCCGCCGCGCACGACGCCAAGCACCGCGAAGACCGCATCCCGCAGCGCCGCCCGCACGCGGCTCGTCGGCTGGATCAGATCGCCGAGGCGATTGGCGAGAGCGGTCGCCGCCTTCACATGCGAGCGGCGCTCGACCTCGTAGCTGTCGAGGAGCGCCTGATCGGCGGCGCCGACGACGACGAGCGCGAGCTTCCACGCGAGATCGCGCGCGTCGCGAATTCCGCCGTTCATCCCCTGCCCCGCGAACGGCGGCATCATGTGCGCGGCGTCGCCGGCGAGGAGGACGCGCCCCTCCCGGTAGCGGTCGGCGACGAGGGAGTGGAAGGTGTAGACGCACTTCCGCTCGAGCTTCACCTGCTCCGGGCGAGTGTGCGGCGCGAGAAGACGCGCGATCATGCCGTCGTCGAGGAGGTCCTCCTCGCTCTCGCCGGGCATCAGCATCCACTCCCAGCGGCGCTTCGTCCCGCGCTTGCGGATCGACATCGCGGGCCGCCGCGGATCGCAGAAGAAGCGGCAATCGAACGCTCCGGCAAGGTGCGCGTCGATCGTGTCGATCACGAGCCACTTCTCCGGCGCAGTCGCTCCCGACATGCCGATCCCGAGCTGCTGCCGCATCGCCGAGCGGCCGCCGTCGCAGGCGATCAGGTATTCCGCCTCGATCGAGAACGGTCGTCCGTCGCTGCTCGTTCCCCGGACGGAGACGCCGCTCGCGTCCTGCGAGAAGCCCTCCACGGCGTGCCCGAAGCGAACGTCGACGTGCGGGAACCGTTCGAGCCCGAGCCGAAGCGCCCGCTCGAAGATCGGCTGGTCGAAGGAGTTCTGCTGCGCATGCCCATATGGCGTCGGGCCGAGATCGATCGACAAGAGCGTGCGGCCACGGCCGTTCACGTAGTCGACGTGGAAGCCGAGAAGCGTGTCCGCCGCGACCTCCTCGTAGAGGCCGGCCGCCTGCATCGTGCGGAGCGATTCGGCGTCGATCGCGACGGCACGCGGCTCCGCGACCGTGGTCGCGTTCCGCTCGAGCAGCACCGTTCGGACGCCGTACACCCCGAGGAGGTTCGCGAGCGTCATCCCGACCGGACCGGCGCCGACGATCGCGACTTCCGCGCGCGCGGCGCTTCCGGAGCCGATCGTCTCGACGGTTCGCGGGATCATCGACGCGTCTCCTTCCGCGAGGCAGCGGGTGCACTCTCGCCGACGAGCAGCGCCACGATCGCATCCGCGTGCGCCTCGATGCTCTCCGGCGAGAGCGGGTCCTGCCCCGTCAAGCGGCGGCACTCGGGCGCCACGACGAAGAGATGCGCAACCGCGCCGATCAGGATGTAGTGCAGGTGCACCGGCGGCACCTTCGGCGCGACGCCGTGCGCCTGCGCGGCGGCGATCAGGCCGGTCGAGAGCTCATAGAGCGGCCGCACGTGGTGGTCGACGAGCCACTGCATCCGCGGCCCGTCGTGCTTTCCCTCCTGCACCATCAGGCGGTGCAGCTCCGGACGCTGCGCGGCGAAGCGGACGTAGTGGCGAATCAGGAGGCGGAGCTGCGTCGCGGGGTCGGCGTCCTCGAGCGCGCGCACGCGCTCCGTGAAGGCGTCGCGGAGCTCGCCGAAGAGCTGCTCGACGACCGCCTGCCAGAGCGCGAGCTTGCTCGCGAAGTGATACGTGATCAGGCCCTGGTTCACGCCGGCCCGATCGGAGATGGCGCGCGTCGAGGCGCCGTCGAAGCCGAGCTCGGCGAAGGACTCGAGAGCGGCGGCGAGGATGCGCTCGCGCGTTCCGACGGCCCGGAGCCGCCGGCGATCGTCGGGCGCTCGGGCTCCGTCGGCTGCGGGTGCGGGCGCTCTCCCCAGCGGCGCCGCGCGCTTCGCTCGAGCCGTCCCCATGAGCCCGTTCTTATTCGATCGAATGAGAGAGTCAAGGGATTTTTGTTCGATCGAACAAGAATTCCTCCGTGCTAGCCTCGCGCATGGCGGATTCGTTGAGCTTGCTGGGAATCGTCGGAAGCCTGCGGAAGGCGTCCTACAACCGGTCGCTGCTGCGGGCGGCGGGCGAGGTCCTGCCGGAAGGGGTCGGGCTCACGATCTTCGAGAGCCTCGGGAACATCCCCCTGTACGACGGGGACGTCGAGGATGCGGGATTCCCCGAAGCCGTCGTGGCGCTGAAGGACGCGATCGCGCGCGCGGACGGGCTCCTGATCGCCACGCCGGAGTACAACTACGGCGTGCCGGGCGTGCTGAAGAACGCGATCGACTGGGCCTCGCGCCCTCCCGGCAAGACGCCGCTTCTGAAGAAGCCCGTCGGAATCATGGGCGCGACGCCGGGCGGCGGCGGGACGATCCGCGCGCAGTTGCAGATCCGGCAGTCGTTCGTGTTCCTCCAGATGCCGGCGCTGCTGCAGCCCGAGATGATGGTCTCTCGCGCGCACGAGCGCTTCGACGAGAGCGGCAAGCTCACCGACGACCGCACGCGCGAGCAGCTGAAGAAGTACCTCGCGGCTCTCTGCGACTTCGTCCGCAAGACCCGCGCGGCCGCGAGCTAGGAGCGCCGCGAGCTAGGAGCGAGGAGTCTTTTCCGCGCGCGCAGCGCGCGGCCGAGCGGAGGGCGAGCGCACGAGTGGAGCGGGTGCGGCTTCGCCGCGCCCGCGGCGAGGGGGCGGGCCCCCCTCGCTTATGTCGACCCCTACGGGGCAGTGGTCGGAGCCCGGGACGTGGTCCCAGATGAACGCGCTCCGCACGCGCGGCATCAGGTCGGCGGACGCGAGCACGAGGTCGATCCGCCAGCCGATGTTCTTCTCGCGCACGCCGAAGCGGCTGCTCCACCAGGAGTAGCGCACCTCCTCCGGAAAGAGCGCGCGGAACGTGTCGACGTAGCCGCGCTCGATGCAGCGCGCGAGCGCGCGGCGCTCCGCGGGGAGGAAGCCGCTGTTCTTCTCGTTGGCGCGCGGCCGTGCGAGGTCGATCGCCGCGGGAGCCGTGTTGTAGTCGCCGAGCACGAGCGCCGGTAGACCCGTGCGAGCACGCGCTTCGTCGACGACGTCGAACACGCGGCGCGTGAAGGCGAGCTTGTAGGGAACGCGGCTCAGGTCACGCTCCTTCCCGTTCCCGTTCGGGAAGTAGACGTTCGCGACGAGGAGGTCGTCGAAGCGCACGAGCTGGAAGCGCCCCTCGCGGTCGAAGCGCGGCCGGCCGAGGTCGGTCACGATTTCGCGCGGCGCCTCGCGCGAGAAGAGCCCGACGCCACTGTACCCGAGCCGCGAGCGCGCCGCCGAAAGGAAGAAGTGCGGATAGCGCTTCGAGCGGCGGAGGTTCGCGGGCAGGAGCTCGTCGGTCACGCGCATCTCCTGCAGACCGATGACGTCCGCGCCGCAGCGGCGCAGCCAGTCGACGAATCCGCGCGCGACGCAAGCGCGGATGCCGTTGACGTTCCACGAGACGATCCGACGCATGATCACCGAAGCGAGGGGGCGCGCGCTTCGCGCACGGAGGGTCTTGTAGAGACCGCCGGGCCCGTCGTGCAAGCCTGTCGCGCTCTTGCGCCGACGTTCGCAGCCGCTAAGTCAGGGCCGAACGTCCGCCATGACGACCCGCGAGCCGATTCGTCCCGCGCGCGTGCTCGCCCTCTCCGAGGCGCCGATCCCTTCCGCCGTCCTCGGCGTGCACGCCGTCTTCGACGCTCTCGCGAGCGGTACGCGGCGTTGCGAGCTGCGCACGGGCTCGACGGTCACGCCGTCGAAGCACGATTTCGCGTGGGCGGACAGCGTCGTGCTCGTGCGCGGGGCTTCGCCGGGCGAGCGGCGGATCCTCGTCGAGGCGAAGCGTCTCGGGAAGCGCGTCGCGACGTACGTGGACGACGACCTCGAGCGCGTCCCGGCCGAAGCACGAAGCGGGTACTTCTTCACCTCGGAGGAGGTGCGCCGGAACGTCGCGTTCATCGTCGCCCACGCGGACGACGTGCTGGTGTGCAGCGATCGCCTCGCGGACGAGATCGTCCAGCGTCACCGGCGCCGCCCGCTGCGCGTGCTGCAGCCGCGGCCGCCGCGCCTTCCCGGAGAGACGGTGCCGCGTCCGGCGGCGTCGCCGACGCGGATCGGGTTCCTCGGGAGCGTCGACCACGCCGCGTTCCTCGACGCTCTCCTCGGCGACGTGCTTCGCGAGGTCCATGCGGAGCTCGGCGGGCGCGTGGAGTTCGTCTTCTGCGGCGCCGAGCCGAAGGTCGCTCTCGATCTCGAAGCGGAGCGCCATCCGTTCGAGATCGACTTCGGAGGGTGGCGCCGCCGCGCTCTGGGCCTCGGCATCGCGATCGGCCTCGCCCCGCTCCCGGAGAGCGACTTCCACCGCTTCAAGTACTGGAACAAGTACCTCGAGTACGGCTCGCTCGGGATCGCGGGCATCTACTCCGACGTGCCTCCGAGCCAGGACGTGGTGCGCGACGGCGCGACGGGGCTCCTGTGCGCGAACGATCCGGCGGCGTGGAAGGAGGCGATCCAACGGCTCGTCAGCGAGCCGGCGCTGCGCGATCGCATCGGACATGCCGCGTACCTCGACGTCGAGGCGCGCTTCTCCGTCGGAGCGCTCCTGCCGCACTGGACGACGGCGCTCGGACCGATCCTCGATCACCGCGCGCCGCCGTGCCGTCCGGAGGACGTGCAGCTCGTGTCGGGCCCGTTGCGCCACGCTCTCGACCGCCTCGCGATCTACGGCCCTCTGCGCTTCACCGAGCGCGTGCTCGGACGGCTCACGGGACGGTTCCGCTGGGGGTAGCATCGAAGACGGGCACCCTCGCCGATCCGGCGGGATGGGTCTGAAGGGGGTCCGGTTCGTTAGGCCGTATCTGCACCCAGGCTCGGGAGCCTGGGTGCAGATACGGCCTAACGAACCGGACCCCCTACTGGGTCGTGTAGGCGTCGATCACGTCCTCGGCGCTGCCGTCCATGCGCACGAGGCCCTTCTCGATCCAGACGACGCGCTGGCACATCCGGCGGATCGTCTCCATCGAGTGGCTGACGAGGACCAGGATCGAGGCGTGGTCGACCATCTGCTGCAAACGGCGCTGCGCCTTCTCGTGGAAACGCTGGTCGCCGGCGGCGACGACCTCGTCGAGGAGCAGCACGTCGGGCAGGATCGAGGTCGAGACGGCGAACGCGAGACGCAGGAACATGCCCGCCGAGTAGGTCTTCACGGGACGGTCGAGCGCGTCGCCGAGCTCGGTGAACTCCGCGATCTCCCGCGTACGCTCGCGCACCTCTCGACGGGAAAGGCCGACGAGGAGGCCGCGCGTGATGATGTTCTGCCAGCCCGTCGCCTCCATCTCGAAGCCGGTCGCCACCTCGAAGAGACAGGCGATGTCGCCCTCGACGGTGACGCGCCCGCTGGTCGGCGTGTAGATTCCGCACATCACCTTCAGGAGGGTCGTCTTGCCGGCACCGTTCAGCCCGATCACGCCGACGTGCTCACCGTGACGGACTCGCAGATCGATGCCACGGAGCGCCGTCACCTCGCCTCGTCCCGCCGGGAGCGTCTTCACGCCGAACGTCGAGCTGATCCGCTCGCGCAGGCTCCGCGCGCCCTTGCCGGGGAACGTGAGCGTGATGCCGTCGAGATGGATCAAAGCCAGTACACCAGCCGCGGGCGCGCCACGCGCATCGCGAAGATCGCGAACGCGGAGACGGCGGCGAGCGTGATCGCCGCGGCGATCCAGTGCGGGAGAGTCGCCGGCTCGTTGATCAGGAGCGGCACGCAGACGAGCATCATCAGGTGGTAGAGTGGGTTGTACGTCAGCATCCACTGCAGCCCGTGCTCGACGAGGAGGTCCGCCGGGAACATGACGGGCGTCGCATAGAAGAGCGCCTGCACGCCGACCGACTGGATGTACTGGAAGTCGCGCACGGCCGTGTTGAGCACGCCGGAAATGCACGCGATCGCGAACCCGAAGAGGAACCACACGCCGAGCGCCGGGAGGATGCCGATCCAGTACACGCTCGGCCGGTTCCCGAAGACGAAGCTGACGATCGCGGCCGCGACGAGACCGAGCGCGAGCGTCACGAACGCCGCGAACACCATGCGGAGCGGATATGTGAAGAACGCGACCCGCGGAATCTGCTTGATGTATCCCTCGGCCGCGATGAACGCGATCGCGCCGCTGTCGAGGCACGCGACGAAGAAGCTCCACAGCGTCAAGTTGAGAAACAGGTACGGCAGGAACTCCGCGATCGGCACGCCGAAGAGACGCGCGAACACGAGCCCGATCACCGCCGCCATCAGAAGCGGCGACGCCACCGCCCACGCGAGCCCGAGCATCGTCGCGGTGTAGCGACGGACGAGATCGAGACGCGCGAGCTGCCACGCGATCGAGAGGCTCCGGAGGTGCTCCTGTCGGGTGCCGAGCGGCTCGGAGCGAGGACGAGCGGCGGAGGCGCTGGCGGCGCCGGCGCCTCCCTCGTCGCGCGTGGGCGCGAGCGGCGTCATTCGAACCACCGCGCGATCGCCTGGCCGTCACGGCGGCGTCGCGCCTGGATGATCTCGCGCTGCCGAAGCAGACGCGCGCGGAGCCGCGCGACGTCCGCGAACGCGCCGAGCGAGCTCCACTCCGCTCCGAGGCAACCCGCGACGACCGCGAGGTCGCGCGCGACGCCGCGCCAGCCGCAGCGCCGCCACACGGCGGAGTCGGCATTCTTGATTCGCATCAGGAAGCGATTCTTCACCGAATGCCGGTTCAGGTGCGCGGGGACGCTGCGGCGATTGCTCGGAAGCACGGCGCGAACGTGGTACCCGACCGCCCGCGGAACGTAAAGGCAATCCCAGCCGAGGAGCTGCGCGCGCCAGGCGACGTCGGCGTCCTCGCGGTATGCGAAAAATTCATCGTCGAAGAACTCGCCCTCGACGGAGACGTCGTCGATCATCGCCCGCCGGTAGAGCGCGGCCGCCCCGGTGGCGCCGAAGACGAGCTCCTCCCGCTCCCACTGCCCCTGGTCCGGAAGTCCGGAGCCGCGGTCGAGATGGCGGAAGTCGCGCGTGAAGACGATCCCCGTCGAGTCGATCACGGCCGGCTCGACGGGTCGCCCGTCGCCGCCGAGGCGGAGGAGCTTTCCGCAGAGCGTGCCGACGGGTGCGGGACGCGCCGCTCGCGCCAGCTCCTCGAGGAACGTCGGCGCGAGGACCGCGTCGGGGTTGAGAGCGAGGACCCACTCCCCGATCGAGCGGCGGATCGCCTGGTTCTGGCCCCCGGCGAAGCCGCGATTCGAGGAGTTCCGCTCGAACGCGCCGACGACGGGATGCGCGGAAGCGATCGCGGCGCTCGCGTCCGAAGACGCGTTGTCGACGACGATCACCTCGCGCGGGAGCGCCGTCTGCGCCGCGAGCGCGTCGAGGCAGCGCGGCAGGTGCTTCGCACTCTCCCACGTCACGATCGCGACGGAAACGGAGATCACGCCGAAGGCGCCTAGGCTCGTCGCAGCGCGGCTTCGACCGGAAGCGCGGCGAGCCCCGTGAAGAGCGGTCCCTCGCCCGGAACGACCTGCAGCAGCGCCGCGCGGTCCCACCAGTCGTAGTTCTCGTCGACGTGATCGCGCGCACGATGCAGCGCGACGCTGACGGAGTAGTTCCCCGGTCCGAGGCGCAGGAACGTGTCGAACGACGCCTCGAACGCGTCGCCCGCGGTGCCCGCCTCTTCCGGCACGCGCAGGTGGAACGTGTTGCAGCCGAACACGTCCGAGCCGAGTCGATCGCGCAGCACGAAGCCCACCGTCGGGCACGCCATCTCGCGGTTCAGGCGGAAGCGACAGCGGACCCGCGCGGGCGCGCCGACGTGGAAGAAGCGCGCCGGCCGTCCTTCGCCGTCCTCGACCGTGACGGAGAGGATCTCCGCTTCGCGCGTGCCCGAGCGCGTGACCATCCGGCCGTCGAGCCCGAGCGATTGCTCGATCGCCGCTTCGCGCTCCCGCTGTGCGATGCGCGCGTTGTAGTAGTCGAAGACCGCGTCGGGAGCGCCGTCGAGCGCGAGCCGTCCTCCCTCGAGCAGGATCGCGCGGTCGCAGAGCGCCTTCACCGCGCCGGCGTCGTGCGTGACGAGGAGGAGCGTCGTCCCCTCCTCACGAAACGCGCGGATCCGGCTCATCGACTTGTGCTGGAAGTAGGCGTCGCCGACCGAGAGCGCCTCGTCGACCATCAGCACGTCCGGACGCACGGCGGTGGCCGCGCTGAACGCGAGACGCACCTGCATGCCGGTCGAGTACGTGCGGACGGGCTGGTCCATGTGCGCGCCGAGCTCGGAGAACTCGCGGATCCACGGCAGGAGCTCCGCGATCCGTGCCTCGTCGACGCCGAGGAGGCGCAGCGAGAGCGCCGCGTTCTGCCAGCCGCTGAACTCGGGATGGATCCCGAGGCCGAGCTCGAGGAGTGCTGCGACGCGGCCCTCGACCCAGAACGTGCCCTCGGTCGGCGGCGTGGTGCCGCTCAGCACGCGCAGCAGCGTGCTCTTCCCCGCGCCGTTCAGTCCGATCACGCCGACCGACTCGCCCGATCCGACGTCGAAGCTCACGTCGCGGAGCGCCCACTCCGCGCGGTGCAGCGTGCGGCGGCCGCGCGAGAGCCACTCCCAGAGCTGCTCCCGCGAGCGGCGATAGATCCGGTAGCGCTTGCCGAGCCCCTGGACGGCGATGCGGCCCATCAGAAGCAGCCCATCAGAGGTAGTCCGTCATCTCCGCAGCGAGACGGCGGAACACGAGCCGCCCGACGAGCAGCGCCGCGACCGCGAGCACGACGTGCGGCAGGTACGCGAGCCAGAACGGCCACTCGCCGTGCAGCAGGATCCCCTGGTAGCCGGCGACGAGGTCGGTCATCGGGTTCAGTCGAAGGAGCGGACGCAGCCGATCGGACAGGATCGAGAGCGGATAGATGATCGGCGTGAACCAGAACCAGAACTGCAGGAGGATCGCGACGACGTGCCCGACGTCGCGGAAGAAGACGTTGAGGACGCCGAGCCCGACGCCGAACCCGACCGCGACCGATTGCTGCACCGCGAGGAGCGGCAGGAAGCCGAGCAGCGACCAACCCGGAAAGCGACCGAGGAGGAGCAGGACGAGGAGCAGAAGCCCCATCACGATCGCGAAGTTCAGCGTCGCGGAGAGGACGACGATCGCCGGCAGCGCGGCGCGCGGGAACGTCATCTTCTTCAAAAGATTTCCCTGCTCGACGAACACCGAGACGCTCCGCTGCAGGATCTCGGCGAACATGTTCCACGTGAGGACGCCGGCGCAGAGGAAGATCCCGTAGCTCGTCCCGTCCTCCACGCCGGGGAGACGGCTCCGCATCACCTGCCCGAAGATGACCGTGTAGATGAAGATCATCGCGAGCGGGTTCAGGATCGCCCACACGCTTCCGAGCGCCGAGCCGAGGTAGCGCGCCTCGAACTCGCGCCGGACCATGCTCAGGATGAAGCTGCGATAACGCCAAAGGCCCGCCAGCATAGGCTTGCTGGCGCGCTAGCACTTCGCGGCGGTCCGCGTCGAGCGGACCGCTTCCAGAGGACCGCGTTCCAGAGGACCGCTTCGAGCGGACCGCGTTCGAGAGGACCGCGTTCGGGAGGACCGCGTTCGGGAGGACCGCGTTCGAGCGGACCGCTTCCAGAGGACCGCGTTCGAGCGGACCGTGGTCGAGCCGGGAGTCGGGGAGCCGCGAGCCGGCTACCGATTCATCAGGCCGGCGGCTTCGATCTGCTTCCGTGCGGCGGCGCCGTACGCGGCCGTCGTGCCGCCGGCTCCCGCGCCGGCGATCGCGTCGGCGGTGCCGCCGATCTCGGCGATCCGCTGGTTCGTCTCTGCGACGCGCGAACGAGCCACGCCGATGTTCCCGGCGAGGCCCTGGACCGGTCGGGTCACGTTGTCGGCGACCGTCTCGCGTCCGCGGCCGACGATGCCGCCGAGCCAGTCCGCGCCGAGCCAGAGGGCCGCAACGAGGATCGCGATCACGACGAGCGTCTTCATGGTCGATCTCCCGCGCCCGCCACCACCGAGCAGGCGCTCTGCGTCGGAGGATCGGCCGGTCCCCGCATCCCGCTTGAGCGCCGATCGAGTCCACGGGGCGAGTCGACACGCACGCGGCATGGCGAGCACGACAGCGCAGCGCACCGCGGTGCGCTTGGAATTGCCTCGCTACGGAGCGACGACGCCGCGGCTCCGGAGCGTTTCGCGCAACGATTCGACCCGCTTCCGGTTCACGCCGAGGTCGCCGTACCCGAGCCGCGAAGCCGAGCGCACCGCGATCACGCCATGGTCGCGCCGGAGGCAGAGCTCGAGATCGTCGACGAAGCCGAAGAACGCGCTCCGGCTCTCCGCGTGGAGATAGCCGGGTCGCTCCGTCACGATCGTCGTGCGCGGCATCGCGGCGACCGCGTCGCGCGCCGCGATCCATCCCGCTTCGCTGCCCACGGCGAGTCGGAACGGCTCGATTCCGTGACCCGCGTCGCGGTCGTCGCTGCACACGCAGTTCGGGCTCGAGGGGCAAGCCGTGAGGCGTCCCGTCTCGACGCCGAGGTTCGTCGGCCGCGTTCCCGCGCACGAGAGGAACGACATGGCGAGGAGAATCGCACAGACGGCGCGAACGTGAAACGGCATCGGCCCGCGACGTATCGCGTCCCGCTCGCCTGCACCAGAGCCGCGGGCCGGCCTCCCCCGAGCCCTCGGAGGAGGCCGGCGCGAACTCGGCGGATGCACGCCTCGTTCTTGGACACGAAGACGTTGCCGATCCAGCGGTTCGTGCTGCAGTCGGTCAGCGACTCGAGCATGTCGAACGAGCGCACCTCGTCGTCCGCCTGGTCGTTATCGAGCGACGTGTTCCTGCTGATCAAGGTGTCGCTCGCGGAGCCGACCACGATGCCGCTCTCGCCGTTGTCCTCGGAGCGGTTCCCGATCAGACGGGAAAGAACGGCCCGCTGTCCAGGTGGAAGCCGTAGATCTCGTTGTCGTTCGCCCGATTGCCTTCGAGGACGTTCTTCACGCCGATGAGGACCTCGAAGCCCGTCTCGTTGAAGAAGGAGTTGTTCTCGACGAGCTTGTTCCGGTCCGCCTCGATCAAGCGGAATCCCCCGGCGTCGTTCTGGATCGCGGTGTTCGCGGTGAGCCCGTTGCCGTCGCTCTCGACGACGAAGCCCTCACCGCGCCGTCCGAAGCCGTTCCCGCTGAGCGCCGCCGTGACGCGCTCGATCCGGTGACTTCCCTCCCCGAGAACGTGGACGCCTCTCGAGCAGTGCTGGACGGAGCCGGTTCGGACCGTCGCACGCTTTCCGACGACCACGATGCCCGTGGGCCGCTCCGACGAGATCGCGCAGATCACCGAGAAGCCGTTCAGATCGAGCGTCGCCGGGCCGATCACGGTGATCCCAGGGCGTGAGGCGGGGCCTTCCATCGTGAGGCGGCTCGGCGGGCGGGAAGGAGGGGGAGCCGTGACTTTTCTCCGTGCCCGGCGTTCATGGTGATGAGCGATGGCTGCACGAGCTCGAGCCCACCCGCCGGAGGACGCTTCGAACCGCCCTTCGGAGCGCTCCCTGGTCGAGGCCGCGCAGCAGGATCCGTCGCGCTTTGCGGCGCTCTACGAGGCGCACTTCGACGTGGTGTACGCGTACCTCGCCCGCCGGCTGCCCGATCGCTCCGAGGCGGAGGACCTGACCGGCGAGGTCTTCCGGAAGGCGCTCGAAGGCCTTCCCCGCTTCGAGTGGCGCGGCGCCCCGTTCGCCGCCTGGCTCCTCCGGATCGCGGCGAACGCCCTCGCCGATCGCGCGCGACGCGCGATGCACGTCGTCCCGAACACGACGGCGGCCGAGGAGGAGGCGAGCGTCGATCCCGATGCGGCCGAGCACGCGCAGCTCTTTCGACTGGTGCGCGAGCTCCCGGAGGACCAGCGACGCGTCGTCGAGCTGCGGTTCGCGGAGGGCCGGCCGATCCGCGACATCGCCGCCGATCTCGGACGGACGGAAGGCGCCGTCAAGCAACTCCAGCTTCGCGCGCTGCAGACGCTCCGCAAGAGGATGACGAAGGACGATGGCTAGAGAGACCCCGGAACGTCCGGAAGACCGGCTCGACCGTGCGATCGAAGCGATCGTGCAAGGCGACCCCGCACCGGAAACCAGCGACGACCTGCGCGAGCTGATCGGCGTCGCCGAGGCGCTGCGCGCTCTGCCGCGCGAGGGATTTCGCGCCGAGCTCGGCGGTGCGCTCCGTCCGCCGATCGTGTCGCACGACCTCCGCGAGCTCGCGAAGGACCTCCCGCTCCTCCAGAGCCGCTGGTTCGCAAAGCTCGAGCGCGCTTCGGTCGGCGTCTTCCGCTTCCAGGGACGCGCTCCGTGGGAGCGCCATCCCGACGGCGACGAGATGATCCTCGTTTTGGACGGCGGCGGCGAGATCACCGTCCTCACCGACGACGGGCCGGTGCAGGCGGAGCTCCGCCCCGGACGGCTCTTCGTCTGCCCGCGCGGTCTCTGGCATCGCCCGGTCGCAACGCCGAGCATGACGGCGCTCTACGTGACGCCGATCGAGGGAAACGAGCACTCGTGGGCCGACGACCCGCGGGTCGCCGGCTGAGAAGGAAGGAAGGACGGAGGGTCCGATGGCGAACGAGTCCCAGGCGGTGACGGCCTACATCTGCTGCGACGACGCGAAGCGCGCGCTCGAGTTCTACGCGCGCGCGTTCGGCGCGAAGGAGCACATCCGCTTCACGAGCGAGGACGGCCGGATCGGCCACGCCGAGATCGAGATCGCGGGTGGACGGATCATGCTCTCGGACGAGTGGCCCGAAGGCGGCGTGTTCAGCCCGAAGAAGTACGGCGGGACGACGTTCGCCCTTCGCGTCGTCGTGCCGGACGTCGACGCGCTCGTGCGAAGCGCGGTCGCCGCGGGCGCCGTCGTCGAGCGCGGCCCGAACGACGAGCCCTACGGCGACCGCGCGTGCTGGCTGCACGATCCGTTCGGGCACCGCTGGTGCTTCTCGACGCCGATCGAGGAGGTCTCGAAGGAGGAGATGCGGCGCCGGATGGGGGACAGCTTCCTGATCGATTGACGCCGGTCGCGCGATGATGATCTGTCCGGATCATGGGCGTGCCCGTTCGGATCGATCCATTCACGCCGGCGCGCCTCGGACCCGTCACGCTGCGCAACCGGTTCTTGAAGGCCGCGACGTTCGAGGGCATGGCGGAGGACAACCTCGTCAGCGACCGGCTGATCGACTTCCACCGGGCGATGGCGGCGGGCGGCGTCGGCATGACGACGCTCGCGTACCTCGCCGTCTGCGAGGATGGCCAGGGCGCGCCGAACGAGATCGTCGTTCGTCCGGAAGCGGTGCCGGGGCTGCGTCGCATCGCGGATGCGGTGCATGCGGAGGGCGCCCGCATCTCGGCGCAGATCGGACACGCGGGGCCGGTCGCCGCCGCGACCGGACGTCGCGGGCTCGCGCCGTCGCGCATGTTCAGCCCGATGGCGTTCCGCTTCACGCGCGCGATCGACGAGGCCGGAATCGCGCGCGTCGTCGGCGCGTTCGCTTCCGCAGCGGAGCTCCTGCGGGACGCGGGCTTCGATGCCGTCGAGGTGCACCTCGGTCACAGCTATCTGCTGAGCGCCTTCCTGAGCCCGAAGCTCAATCGACGCACCGATCGCTACGGCGGCAGCATCGCGCAGCGCGCCGACGTCCCGCGCCGCGCGGTCCAGGCGGTGCGCGAGGCGGTCGGCTCGTCGATGGCGGTGCTCGCGAAGATGAACATGGTGGACGGGTTCAAGGGCGGAATCGACGTCCCGGAGAGCCTCGAGGCGGCGCGGCTGCTCGAGTCCGACGGCTGCCTCGACGCGCTCGAGCTGAGCGGCGGCAGCTCGCTCATGAACCCGATGTTCATGTTCAAGGGCGACGCTCCGATCGAGGAGATGGCGCTCGCGTTCCCGCAGCCGATCCGGACCGCCTTTCGGCTCATGGGCAGGCGGTTCCTGCCCGCCTACCCGTTCGAGGAGGCGTACTTCCTGCCGATGGCGCGGCGGTTTCGCGCGGCGTTGAAGCTGCCCCTCGTGCTGCTGGGCGGGGTCAATCGCCTCGAGACCGTGCGCGGTGCGCTCGGCGAGGGATTCGACTTCGTGGCTCTCGGCCGTGCGCTCCTGCGCGAGCCGGACCGGATCGCGCGCTGGCAGCGCGGCGACGCCGCCGACGCCGCCTGCATCCACTGCAACAAGTGCATCCCGACGATCTACCGGGGGACGCACTGCGTGCTCGTGCCGGAGAACGAGCGGCCGGGACACCGGCCGTAGGCCGCTGCCGGGCGGCGACAAGGTGCGGGGAGCCAGCCCCCAGACGACCAGGGATCCGCAGAGCATCGTGACCACGGCGATCACGCCGAAGCGCGTACGCGGCGACCCATTGCTCTTTCCGATCGCCGAGGAAGCGCTCTCGCGGCAACGCGGCCGCGGCGCCGAGTTCGGCCAGGTTCGATCGCACCAGGGCAAGTCGCTCCCGAACCGTGTCGGGTCGAAGGGTCATCGCCTGGCGAGCAGGTCTTCGCGAACGTAGTCGTACACGATTCGTCTGAGCTCGTTCGTGCCGAGGTAGCGACGAAGCGCTCGATCCTCCCACGCGTCGGCTGCATCGGCGTCGCGGCAGAGGAACCGTCGGCCGGTGTCGACGATCGCCATGGCGAGGACCGGGGAAGCCTGCGAGACGTCGACGACGTCGCAGGAACGCCCGATTGCACGGCCCAGATCGACGACGAGACGAGAACGCTCGTCGAAGGACAGAGTGTGATCCGCCGAGACGGCGACGTCGACGTCGGAGAGCGCACCTGCGCTACCGGTCGCGACCGACCCGAAGAGCCAGGCCGCGCGTACCGTGGGCCAGGCCGCGAGCGCACGAGCGAGAGCACGCTCCAAATCGTCGATCCGCTCGAGGTCTTCGCCGCCGCCCCGCGCCGTCATCCTCGGGATCCTACGGCCATCCAAGGTGCCGTCGCCAGGAGCCATCCCCGACTCGTCGCCATCAGGACGCGGGCGCGCTGAGCGAAGCTCAAGCAGGAACCCGAGTGGTCGCACCGTGACTCGAACACGGGACCTCTTGCATGTGAGGGCATGGAGGGCCTGTGAGGACACACGACAGCAGCCGATTATGACCGAAGGCTGCCGACCGAACTAGGATCGTAGGCCGCGCGACTCGGTGGTCTGTCGGGTCAAGTAGTAAGTTCTACAATTCAGCGGAATCGGCCATCGCGATCGTCCGGAATACGCGGCCCACTACTTGCGCCGCTTCCACACCCCGGGATTTCGTCGGAAATGGAAGCAGGCGACGAACACGATCTGCTCGTCGACCACTCGGAAGAAGAGAGCGTACGGAAACCGGCGGACAAGGGCGCGGCGCGTTAGACGATGAAGAGCAGGAAATGCCTCGGGCCGGTCGACGACCGCCTGAACGCTGGTGAAGACCTCCGCCAAGAACTCCTCGCCGAGGCCGGAGCGTTCCCTTTCGTACCAGGCATACGCGCGCTCGATGTCAGCGGCGGCGGCTGGTCGAAAGACGTGGGACCTCACCGTGACCGGGTTCGAATCTGTTCGACGAGGTCATCCCAGCCAATGCCGACCGGTCCCTCTTCCTCGAGATCGTCGAGCCGGCGATCGAGCTCCTGCCTGTGGGCTTCGGTCAGCGGCAGGACACCCGGATCGCGACCGAGGCTCTGCCAGAGCTGATCGAGCAACGCGAGCTGTTCGTCGCGGCTCAGCGTGCTGATGTCCACCGCAGCTCTTCCCATGGCTGGAGCTTTTCACACTCGCGGCACCTTCGCCACTCGCGTCGTGCGGCCGCATCCGGCTCGAGGCGCCCGAACGCCTCGCCGAACATTTCGAGCGCGATCTGCTGGGCTGCTCGAAGGCCTTGAACAGAGCGAGACGCGAAACGCTGAGCGGAAAGTCCACCTTCTGCGATTCGTCGCGCTGCGCGTCGAGAGGGCTGAGCTCAGCTGGCCGAGCGGGCCGACGATCTCGTCCGCGGCAAGACAGAAGAGCGCGCCCGCGCTCTTCGCAAGAGCCCCGATGATCTCGACGTGAAATGATCTACCCCCTGCGCAGGTCCGCCTGGGCTCGTAGGAGCTTTGCCAACCCCTCGAACGCAGAGGCCAAGGCTTCGGCGGCTTCCGGAGCCGCCTCGATGGTGAGGCCGCCGGTGTCCGTCCGACGCACTTCGAGCCCCGAGAAGAGCTGAGAAAGATCGGCACGTGGCTCGCCACTGCGAGCCTGAGCGGGCCGGGGCGGCTCATCGCGCACGGGCCGTTCGTCGCCCTCGTCTGCCGCTGCGATCAGCTCGTCCACGTGCTCGCTGCGGGAGTCGTCGGGCTCCTCCTCGTCCTCGAGCTCGCTCCCCTTCAAAGGCGGGTCGATCACCCGCTCCAGCGCGGAGAGGAAGCCGGTCGACCCCTCGAAGCGGACCTCGTCGGTCGTGCCGTCGAAGAGTCCGCGAAAGAGGGCCTTCTTGTCGCTCACGAGCGCAGCGATGCGTTCTTCGATCGTCTCTCGCGTCATCAAGTTGTAGACGTCGATCGGCTTCGTCTGGCCCAGCCGGTAGATGCGACCGATCCGCTGCTCGAGCACCGCCGGGTTCCACGGGAGCTCCAGGTTCACGCAGCAGGTCGCCGCCTTCTGGAGGTTCAGCCCCACTCCGCCGGCATCGGTCGCGAACAGCACCCGCAAGGTCGGATCATCATGAAACTCCGCGACGTTTTGCGTCCGCCGCTTTGCCTTCTCCCGCCCGGTGAAGAACGCGGCGCGGAGGCCTGCGCTTCCGAGTATTCCGGCGATCGCCCAGTGCGCGAGCCGCAGCATTCGCACCCACTGGCTGAACACGACGACCTTGCGCCGCTGCTCGAGCACCACCTGGCGCAGGATCTCCCGGACTTCGAGCAGCTTGGGTGCGGCCAGACTTCGGACCAGGGCTTCATCCGGGTCCGTCACCCCTTCGATCCGCGGCCACACGGTCTCGAAATCGAGCTGCGCGATGCCGTTCGCGATGATCCTCTGGGTCGTCAGCAGGCTCATCAGACGCAGGAACTCCGCCTGCGTCAGCGGGCGCTTGTGCGTGATCGATAGAAGTCTCGCGATCGGCAAGACGAGCTCCTCGTGCGCCTCCCGTTGCTCCTCGGTGCATTCGCAGACGACCGGCGTGTCCGTGCGAGGGGGCAGCTGATCGAGCACGTCCTGCCGGACTCTCCGGAGCATGCGTCCGCGGAGCCGCTCGCGAAGCGTGTCGAGGTTGCGCGCACCAGTGACTTCCTTGCTCCCGTCCTGGCGGATCGTGTGAGCGGGCACCAGGCGCCACTTCGGCTCCAGCGCGAGATCGTCGACCCAGTCCATGATCGAGGCCAGCTCCTCGAGACGGTTCTCCATGGGCGTTCCGCTGAGGACGAGACGATAGGGAGGAGTGAGCTTCTTGACGCAGGCGGAGGTCTTGGCGGCCCAGTTCTTGATGCGCTGCGCCTCGTCGAGGACGACGATCTCGGGCTTCCAGGCCTGCATCGCCGGCAGGTCGCGAAGCACCTGCTCGTAGTTCGCGACCAGGAATCCCTCGCGTGTCTTCCGGAGCGTCGCGCGGCGGTCTGCAGGCGCACCGTCGATGCTCTCGATCGGCGTTCGGCTCGCCAGAGACCATTCCCGGAGCCACTGGAACTTGAGGCTGGCGGGTACGATGATGAGACCGCGCTTGACCTTGCCGAGTCGCCAGAGCGCATGGCACACCGCGGTCGCCTGGAGTGTCTTGCCGAGACCCATGTCGTCGGCGAGCAGCAGTCGCCCGGAGCGGAAGAAGCTCGCCACCCCTTCGCGTTGGTAGGGATAGAGGGAGCGCTTGATCCCCTTCAATGCGCGTGACACGCCGCCGCTCGAGAGCCGAAGGGTCGCCGCGTCGCGGAGGCGTCGACCCTCCTCCTCCAGAAGTACCCGGATGGCGGGGTTATCCACCCCGTTGCGGCCCTTTCGACGCGCGAGGGGAATCAGCGCCTCGACGAGCTCCAATCGTCGAATGGGATCTTCACCGTGTGCGCTTCGCAGAGCGAGCTCGGCATCGGCGCCCTTCCGGAACCATCGCAGGGTGCGGCCGTACTTCTCTTCCGACAAGCCGTTCTCCGGCAGCCGGAGGGAAACTCGCTCGAGCCAGTCGCCCGCACTCGTGAGCGGACGCTTCGGGTTCCATACCAGTCCGGTCGAAGGAGGGGACGCAGAGGGAGCGGCGGAGATCGCCCTTCGCCACATCCGCGGCCGCCCAGCCAGGTCCTCGAGTATGCAAAGCACGTGTTTGCAGATTCCGAGGGAGCTGCGCGCGAAGTCCCGGCAATCGCAGTTGGCGACGAGTGGCTCGATGCTCTCGAGGAGCGTCGTGTACGGGCGCTGGGCGCTCTTGCGACGTCCCCGCGGACCCGGCCCGCGCTGGGTCCGGTAGACGCCGAACGGCGATCCACCCCGCGGTCGCGTTGCCACGCGTAGGTCGTCGCGCCGACCGAACTCCGCGCGTCGGAGCAGCGCTTCCATTGCGGCGCGCTGAACTGGCCAGTCCGCATCCTCGTGCCACGCGAGTACGTGCCGCGCCAGGAGTTCGGGTGGGATCCGACCCGCACTGCGCTCGGCAAGATGCCGGAGCACGTCCAGGGCCTCTCGATCGTCGATGGTGAGGGTCCCTTCCACGTAGCCTCCTTGCGAGGAAGGGGAGACAAGCTCGACCGGATCGGCGGGTCAACCTCAACCCGTGAACCTCTGCCGGTGCGGGACTCCGCTCGAAACCCGGCCGAAATCGACTTCCAGGGCGAACCGCGCAACACTGTAACGATGCGCCGACAAGACGACCTCCAGGCGCTCGATGCGCTGCTCTCGACCTGGCCCTCGGCGATGCCAGCCTGGCAGGTGCAGGCGCTCTTTCTCGGCGCTCTCGCCTCGACCAACATGCGCCTTGGCTTTCACCACCTCCTGGGGCGGGTGCTCAGGGAAGACGACCCGGCATTCGAGAGCATCGAGCAGGCAAACGAGCTGCTTGCTGCCCTGGGCGCAGCCTGGAACGGCCTCGTAAGAGCGAGCGAGAGCGAAACGGGCGCGCGCTTTGCGCCGGCTCCCTTACCCGACCCGCCAAGTGCGGCCGAGCTCGGCGACTTTGCCGCTCGGCGCCATGCCGAGCTCGTCTGGTTCGTCCGCGGCATCGACGCCGGCGGCGACGACCCGGCCGAGTTCGGCGCTCTCGGCCAGGAGCTTTTCGGCAAGCTCGCCGAGGCGATGGCGTTCTTCGAGCGCTACCGCGAGCTGCTCGAGCGAAAGCCCGAAGACGACCCAAAGGCGCTCGCCGACGGGGCACGCGCTCTCATGTCGCTCAGCGCCACGGCCGAGGACATCGTGAACGACATCCTTGACATCTCCAAGGCTGTCCGGGCCGAGGCGCTCAAAGCCTTCGACGATCTGTCGCGAACGAGGGTGCGAGCCGGAGTGCAGAAGATCGGGCGAAACGAGCCCTGCCCATGCGGCAGCGGCAGGAAGTGGAAGAGGTGCTGCGGCGGGGCATCAGCCATCGAGCACTGAGACCACCCCGCGTACCCGTCGACGAGCCTGCACGCCGGAGATCGTCTTGACCCGACCCGATCGGACCTCGTCCCGCCTCCGCTTCGCTTCCGATGCCCAGAGCCGGTCGATAGGCCCCAGCGAAGAAACGACCGTCAGGGCCGCGAAACAGCTCGTGCGGGTACCAGACCAGGTGCAGAACGGTCGCACTTTGGTCGCACGCGCTCGTTCGCAGCTCGACTCCGGAGGCGGCAAGTCCGCGCACCGCCTGCGAGAACCCGAGTGGTCGCACCGCGACTCGAACACGGGACCTCTTGCATGTGAGGCAAGCGGGGCGGTGCGACGGCTGCAGGTTGTAGCCGGCAGCGGCCGGCTGCACCAGGAATTGTGTGTCCAGAGCCCCGCCGGCGAACGTTGGGAGCTCTCGGGCGCGCAGATGGTCGCACGAACGGTCGCAGTGGCCGATCCCGCCCTGGTGCTCTTGGATGCGGGTCAGTCGCCGAGGAGCTCGTCAGGGCTACGCACCGCTCTTCTAGACCTGTGGCAGACCTCCCTCCAGAGCGACACTGGCTTCGTTCTGCAATTTTCCTCAAGGAGGCCCGAATCTGCTCGAGACGTAGGACCCTCCCCATCGTTACGCGCTTGACCCCTCTCCGACGGACTCTTCTCTCCGGGCTACCTCTTCGTAGAGCTCCACGAAGGCCCTCCACTTCGCGTACTCCCGTCGGACGCGATCCGGTTCACCCTCGCCCTCGAGTATCGCCCGGTCCAACTCCGTACGGGCTCTGGCGCGCTGACGTCGCAGCTTCGCGATTCCCACGCGCGCCACCTCGATCGCCTTAACCAAACCCATCACCGCCGTTACCGCACGCGCACGCCGTCGATCAGAAAGTCCGGCCGCTCCGGTAGCGGTCCTCGCTCGGCTGACCTCTCGTTCGAGAGATCGCAAATTGGCGAGCTCCTGACCGAGGAACGTCTCGACCTGTCTCATTCTCCGCGACGCACGCTCCACCTTCTCGGAGCACTCTTGGGCAGACCGCTCAATTTCTTCACGGAGGCCCCGCGTGAGATCAACGTTCACGGTCGACCACCAGGTCCACATCGATGGCCACTGGAGGCGTGACCGTGCCGCCAAGCCGGTCGGCCTGTGCTCGCAACAGCTCGTGATGCGCGCGGTCGATGCTCCTCTCCGCGCTGGTCCGATGGCGAGCAAAGCGATCGAGCGCCTCGCCCTCGTTGGCCATTGCCACGCCGATATCGAACTCCTCCGCATCTCGGGTCCGCTCGAGATCGCGCAGCCGACGATCGTGTTCGCCGAAAGCTGCGAGCGCTCGCTCTTCATCGCTCATAGGCGACGAGTACTCCGCAAAGCTCACGCCGAAAGACTCAACGAGCTGCTCGTGATCGCTGTGCGCTCGCTCGACCCGTCGCTGAAGCATCGACCCTTTCAGCGTTGCAGACTCGGCTCGCTCGATGCGCTGCCGACGGATTTCGCCGTCGACCATCCGATTCACCTGCATGCCCTCGTACGGACCCTCGGGCTTCATTTCCAACCATAGGGCTTTTCTCAGCCTTTCGATCTGAGACGGGTCCTCGTCGGGCAACACCTGGGATGACGACGCCGCGACACCGAGATTCAAGGCGTTTCGGCTCGACCTCGCCTTGCCAGCGGCGGTTCGCGGTCCCGTACTCCGTTTCGAGTTCTCGCGATTTCTCGCCCTGAGTGATCCCTTTTCCACCATCCACCTCCTTGCCCACCTACCGGATCACAGACCAACGTCGGTGATCATCTGTTCTTTGCTTTACGCTTCTCGCCCTGCAACTTTCTCCGTGCCACGAGGTCTCTCGCGACGCGCATCGCCGCATCGCTCGGTCCGTTCTCAGATAGGATCCGACGTTGCGTCTCGAGTTGCCTACGCCTCTCCTCGCGCTCGTCTGCGTCGCCCGTTGGGTCCCGCTCGAGCGCCGCGAATCCCTCGCTTATCGGCAGGAGGTCCTCGACGAATGCCAGCAAGCCGATCGTCTCCTCGATGCGATTCTCAAACCAAAGATCAAGCTCTTTCCGCGTCATGCCCTGCTCCCTTCACTCCGAAATCGTGTCCGCCGGGATGGCGGTCTCGGAAGCCGAAAGTCGAAGTGCCGATCGTCGAGATACCCATCCCGTCCCGAGCACGTCGGCGAGCCGCTTCAGATCCACCTCTCACCCCGTTCGATGCCCATGACCTCAGTCGCATGGAGCATCCTACGAGGGGTCCGCTGGCCTCGTAAGCGGAAATTCCACCGCCTGGGACTGCCCTGCGGGCAAGCACTTTGTCCTCTTGCACAGGGGCCAGGGACGGCCGTACTGCCCGGCCTGCGAGGCGCGGGCTGCGACGAGACTTGCCGGACGTCGGCACTCGGTCGGCCGACGGTTCATCGCCCCATTCACTGCACCCGAGTCGGCCGCAACGCCCGAAGCATGACTGCATTGACCTTCGCCCCGCAGCCGATGCCTTCAGAGGTGGGTTGCACGGGGCTTGCAACGCGGCCTCCTGAACCACGATAGTGCGCCGGGCTAGAGCGAAACGACGCGGACGCAAGCCCGAAGGATCTCGCCACAGGTGACGCGCCGGCTGAAAAGAAAACTGTTCTCGGTCCTTGAGGGAACCTCGAACAACCGCGCGGCACGCATCTTCGCCGTCGCGATGATGTCGCTCATCGTCATCAACGTCATCGCGGTCGTTCTGGAATCCGAGGAGGGCCTCGCGGCGTACCGGGAACACTTCTGGTGGTTCGAAGTGATCTCGGTCGCGGCCTTCACCCTGGAGTATGCTCTGCGGGTGTGGAGTTGCACTGACGCGAGGGATGCCGGCCACGCGTTCACGGAGCGCCTGCGGTTCATCGCCGCGCCACTCGCACTCATTGACCTTTTTGCGATCGCCCCCTTCTACCTGTCGTACCTCTCGGCGGGGTTCGTCGACCTGCGCTTCCTGCGCACGTTCCGCCTCTTTCGTCTCGTGCGCGTGCTGAAGCTTGGCCGCTACTCGGCTGCTGGCGCCAAGCTGCGAAACGTTTTCGTGTCCAAGCGAGAAGAGCTGACCGTGAGCGTGATCGTGGTGCTGCTGCTGATGCTTCTCGGTTCCGGACTGCTCTACCTTGCCGAGCGAGAGGCCCAGCCGGGCGCCTTCGCGAGCATCCGGGAAGCCTTCTGGTGGGCGATTCTGACCCTGTCGGCCGTGAACTACGTCGATGCCACGCCGATCACGCCCGTCGGGCGCGTAATCGGCGTGGTCCTCGCGCTCCTGAACCTCGCGCTTCTTGCCATCCCGACCGGGATCATCGGATCGGGCTTCGTGGAGGAGTTCCAGCGGCAACGAGCGCCTGCAGTCTGTCCGGCGTGCGGTGATCCAATCCCGCAGCCCAGCGCTGAAGACGCAGTACTCCCGCGGAACCGCTCCGCGTCGGCTTGAGCTTGGGGGTCGAGCGGGATCACCGGCGTTCCGGGACGGTCCACCCAAGTCGCCACGGGCTAGCCTGCATTTCTCACCAGATCCCTACTGCGGCGGCCGATAGCACCGAATCTTCGCGAGCTTCTCCCTCCGGGCTCCTCGACGTACTGTTCAAGTACGCCTGCGTCGCC